>JAJUGM010000201.1 GCA_029268165.1 Bacteroidota bacterium | reverse complement strand
TAAAATGAATAAATTATTGAATCATAATATTTTACAAAATAAAAAAATATTGATTACCGGAGGTCTCGGCTTTATAGGCCATAATCTGGTCAAAGCATTGTTAAATCAATACGATTGTGAAGTGTTGCTGGTTGATGATTGTTCAAACAGTAATCCTTCTGTATTAGGCAATTTAATTAATAAAGTAAGGTTTTACAATATTTCGGTGCTTGACAGACGGAATATGGAACCTCTGATTAAAGAGGCCAACTATATTTTCCATCTTGCGTGTAAACAGATTTCAGCATCTAGCTCAGATCCTTTTGGCCACCTGGCTGTGAACGGACAAAGTACACTTGAGATATTGGAGGTTTTAAGACATAATGATTTGCCTAATTTCGAAAGGTTTGTTTACACATCTTCATGCTCAGTCTATGGAAGTTCAACCCGTCTCCCATCGCGTGAAGACAGTCCTAAAAACATACTCAGTAATTATTCGGCAACCAAACTGCTTGGCGAACACTTTGTTGAGGTATATTTCCGGAATTATGGTATTCCTGCTTCAATCGTCCGGTATTCCAATGTTTATGGTTATGGCCAGACACCACGTAATCCTTATTGCGGTGTGCTTGGAAAATTTATCCATAATGCTTTGGACAATAAACCATTAATGATATTTGGCGATGGGGAGCAAACTCGGGATTATACTTTCATAACTGATGCTGTTGAGGCAACTATTCTGACTGCCATTCATCCGATGGCGCTGGGTGAGGTTTTTAATATCGGCACATCAACGGAAACTTCAGTTAACAAACTTGCTTCAATTATTGGCGAGATTATACCCGGCGTAAAAACTGAATATGTTCCTGAAAGAGACATTGATAATGTGAGAAGAAGGTCAATTGATATTGAAAAGATACATCAGCGGTTGGGATGGGTTCCCAGAACAACAATAAGGAAAGGAATTGAAGAAACCATAAACTGGTACAAAGGTACATTTCAGAATAAAGGTTGATAACAATAAAAAATAGCTACGAGCTACGAGCTTCGAGTTGCGAGCTTTGAGCTGATTAAGAATAATTAATTTTAGAATTTCAGTAGCCTGGTTATTTCAAGAGCCTGGTGTTTTCTTGAGTAGTTTTTTATTTTTTCCTTGTCCGGATCGGGTTGTATGCGGTTAATTATTTCTTCAATATATTGTTCAATACCACTAACGTCGTTATAATCAAACATTTTACCGCTGTTGCATTCATTAATAATATTTGCAGCATCTCCTTGTGGGGGGCCAATCCCAATGATTTTTTTACCTGAACCAAGGTATTCAAATAATTTACCTGTTAAAATTCCTTCATTTTGATGAATATTTGGAATAATAAGAAGTAAAGCATCTGCCTTAATGAGGTACTTTAACGATTCCTCATGTGGAACGTAATCAACAAATTCATACTCAATGCCTTTTGTATTCATAATTTTTTGCTTTATAGCAGAAGACAACTTACCCACAAAGCGCATGAATATTTTGAATCCTTTGTCGGTGATGTTTTCTGATGCTGTTAAAAATGAATCTATTGGGTAATAGTCGTCATTCATAGTTCCGGTATAGGTTATCTGAAAAGAATTATTTTTAACCTCCGGAATGTGTTTGAAATCATCTTCATCGTACCCATTTGGTACAACACAAATTTTCCGTGGATTAATTTTTTTTGATTTACTGCTGAAAATATCTTTTATAGATTGACTTACAGTAATCACATAATCTGCCTCAGTAAGCACCTTACGCTCATAGCAGGCATCAATTGAGGCTGAAATAAATGAATGATAGAGCTGGTTGTAATAATAAATATCGGTCCATGGATCCTGTAAATCGGCAATCCAGTGTAAGTTAAACCGTTTTTTCAGTTTCAGGCCAATTAATTGGGTCGAATGAGGTGGACTTGCAGTAATAATTGTCCGGATATCATGTTTTTTAATTAATTCAACGGCTTTTCTAAAGGCAAACCGGTTCCATCCTCTGCGCGGGTCGGGAATAAAAAAGTGACTGCGGATGATACGGCTGATAATTTGCCTGAAATCAATTTTTTCTTCATTTACAAAACCTCCGTAAGGAATTTCTTTTTTCCCCGAAATTTTTTTATAAATGTTATAGAACTCCCTTGTTTTTGTCTGATATACTTTTATATCAGGATGTACTTCATTTTCCAGTGTTTTATCAATCAGCGGATAAGAGGCAAGTGACGGATCGACGGTAATTACATAAGGTTCAATTTTCACTTCAGGGAAATATTTCAGCATTTTAAGCCAGCGTTGAACACTGGAACCCCCGCTGGGCGGCCAATAATAGGTAATAAGTAATATTTTATTTGAAACTTGGCAGTTCATAAGTTGAGATTTTCTCTTTTTACAATGGTATCTATATTTTCAATCCATTTCAACGGATTTTTCCATTTAAAAAATAATTCTTTCAATCTCTGCAACTCGATTTTTTCATAGAAGTTAAATAAATATAAAATGAATGGAAAGCTAATGAAAACAATTAATTTAATTGGAATTCTTACTAAGATATTCCAACTGCCAGGTATATAGGTGAAAATCAATAAAGCAGTTCCTGTTATTAATAGTAAAATGATTTTTTTAAGTTCATAAGGTATTGGATAAGATTTCTGTGCAGTTGAATAAATGATAATAAAAAATAAAATCTGCGCTATAAGAGATGAAATCGCAGCACCAAACATGCCTAACAAAGGAGTTAAGACAAAATTGAAGCCAACATTTAATAATGTAATAACGATGACCACCTTGCTTATTGCTTTTGAGTTTTTAGCAATCTGAAGACCAAGTAATGAAGTATCTTTAAGCATACTAAAAAAAATAGCCAGACAAATAATGGGTACTATTTTAAAAGAAGTAAAATAGGCTACGTTAACGGTAAGCACCTTAATAATTTCAAGACTGAACAAGCATAATCCAAGTATCGTATACATTGTTACAAAAGCAAAGTAGATCATGTATTTTGAATAGAATCTATATCTTTCAGGAGAATACATCATTTTAAACAGAAAGGGAGACATAGCCATTTGTATTGATGTTACAACAAATATCTTTATTGTATTAGCTATTTTAAAACCCAGTGAATATAATCCGACCTCCTTTATATTGCTGTAATAATTTAGGAAATATCTGTCGAGCGTATTTAATAATATGGCAGAAACTGAAGCGATTATTAAAGGATAACTGTAAGATAACATTTCTTTTAATAAAGGGTAATTAAATTTTGGTTCAATATTTCTTATTATAAGAGGCAATAAGAAAATTATGAATACAATACTGCCACATATCTGACCAATAAAAATAGCATCAATCGAATGATTAAAAATTGTAATCAGAATTACTGTTATTAATATATTTGTTAATAATTTTGTGATATTAGAAACAGCAAATTTTAAAGCTTTTTGCTGGAGTTTTAATAAGGTTTGAATACACCCTACCATAACATCTATGCCTGATGATAAGACCATTAATTTAATAAGAGGAGCTAATGTTGTTTTTTTAAAAAGAAGATTTGAAATTGAACCTGAAAAAGGCAATACAGAAAAATAGAAAATGGTTGAAAGAAACAAAATAGTAATAGTAACAGTAAAAAACATACTTTTCTGCTTTTGCAGGTAATCTGAATCCCAGTACCATCGTGTAAGCGATTGAATTAAAGATAATTCTATAATTACTGCGATAAGCTGGGCTACTATTTCCAGTATGCCTAAAACTCCATAGTCTTCAACTGAAAGGTATTTAGGATTGGTATAAATCGGAATTAATACGAGTCCTGCTAACTTTAATGATACATTACCGAGGCTATAAATCAGGCTATTTTTAACAGTGATTTTTAAATTTTCAAGCATTTAGTTATAGAAAATTTTGATAAAAATACTCTAAGTTTATCAATTGCCATAAAAGATTAGAATAATCCTGTTTGCCCGAAATATGCAAACGGACAAGGTTTAAAACTTCATCCGTTTTAACTATTTCTGATGATTTATAACTTTTGTCTGAAAAAAAAGACAAAATTTCATCTTTTAGTTCATTCTGAAACCAGGTTTTAAAATTTACATATTTAGGTTTCTTTCTCGAAGAAAGCATTTGATTTATAAATTTGATATTGCTATTGTTAGCCAACGTCATTACTTTGTTTTCGGTTATTTTTAATTTATATCTAAGTTTTGAAGCCCCAATTTTAAGATTGTAACCTTCTCTTTTGATTAAGGAAAGATCATGAAAAAACCTTGTGAAAGTTTTTCTATAAAGGTATTGATATTCTCTATAAGCAATGGGTAAAACCCAGCCAAAGTGAAATAAATCATTATCGTACGATGGCATTCTTGTGTAGTAAAATAAATTCGTTACCAGGTTTCCGCCCAATGTGCCTCTTCTACCATGTTCATTCAGCAATAACAAATAATATATATGTAAGGGATGGAATTCCTTTTTCAGATAACCTGAAGGCTCTAATAAATATTTATCATGTATTTTATTGTAAAATTCAGGCATAAATATTTTTCTGATCAGATTCTGATCAAATATTTTAAATATATCAATCAGAATTCTTTCAGTTTGGTCATTTAGCTGATTTGTATTTTTCAAAATTTTTATCCTTTTTCTCCATAAGGTACTTCCAAATATTGCATCACACATCTGCGAATAAATAACAATCCTTTTTTTATCATAAAAGTATTTTAATGGTTCGTAATTTTGTAACGGCCCGTTGATCATTGCCATATTATCAGACAGATAAGCAAAATGTTTTGCATTTTCCCATGTTTCAAATGGATTTATTGTAAAGGAATAGTGATTTATACCCAGCTTTTCCGCTACCTGCTTTGCATAAATCTGATCTTCACTTATTTCTGACCCCATTGTAAATGCGGTCATATCTTTAATTCCTAATTTATTATATAAAGCAACAACATAACGCGAATCAAGGCCACCACTGAGTGAGAATAAAATATCATCAGGATTGTTTGCCATTTTCTTTGCAGCATTCATCATAAGATGAAATAATTCTTCCTGCAATTTAGTTTCTTCCTTAGTTGATATTTTTTTTCTCATGTAAATTTCTTCGTTGTAAGGGTAATCCCAATATTTTACTAAGGTTGTATTGTTTGTTGAAAACTTTAAATATGAACCTGCAGGTAATAAATGAATTTCATTGAACATTGTTTTGGTGCCGAATAAATGACCAAAAGCAAATAATTCAGAAATGCTATGATAATTTATTTCTGTTTTAGATAATCCAGAAACCACAGATTTAAGTTCAGATGCAAAAATTAGACGGCCATGACTTTCCGCATAATATACCGGCAATGTTCCAAAACGATCAGAGATAAGATAAGTTGTGTTGGAAATAGTATCAAATAAACAGGCTGAAAAATGTCCATTAATTTTATTTAATATTTCTAATCCTGATTTATATATTAGGGACATAAAGAATTCTTCATCTGGATAATCCTCAGGCTTAAATTCCGTGTCACATGAAAATATTTCTCCATAAAAAGCAAGAATATATTTGTCGGTCACTAATATTTTAGATGTGTCGCTTTTAAGGGTGCTGTTTCGGCGAATAGAAGCTATATGAACACCATTATTTATATATTCATCTATTGAATAATGCAAATGATTCATCTTTTTTTGCATGCTATGAAATAGTGATGATTCATTTTTGGCAGAAATTATTCCAAGATTTCCAGGCATAGCATTTTACCAATAAAATAAATAATTTATTGAATCATAAGTAAATGATTTCAGACCAATGTTATTAAGCATATTTACTATTCTTTTAGTATCAGATCTGTTATATGATTTTAAACTGATATGATGAAATTCTATAAAAATCTGATCAAATTTTTTTAAAAGACTTAAGTCAATATTATCAAAAAGTTCATACTCAAAACCTTCTATATCAATTTTTAATAAAGCTACTTTTTCGGTGTTACTTATTTCTATGAGTTTTTCCAGTGTAATACTCTTTACTTTATATTTTGAAATGGTATCATTACGGATATTTTTATGTTCTGGTAGTAACGACCCACTTTCATTTTCATTAGTTTCAAAAAAGTCAATTTCGGTATCATTATGGAGAAATGCGTATGGAAGATGAAAAAATCTATTTTTGTACTTTTCCTGAATTTCATTAAGTGCTTTAGCATGTTTTTTTGTTGGATCAATGCCAAATGCTGCTTTTATATTGTAATGATTCAGTAAATATGCTGACAACTCTGCTTCATAACCACATCCAATATCAAAAATAACACTTTCATTATTAAATCTCTCAAAAAAAATATAATTAGGATCTAAATATTTAAGTTTTAGTTTTTTCAACATAGGTTTTTTAACAGTTCTGACCATATATATTTTTATTACAACCGGATTATAAATCCAAAACTTTATCAGGTCTATTAAGTTTCGAAATTTCTT
>JAJUGM010000200.1 GCA_029268165.1 Bacteroidota bacterium | reverse complement strand
ATACAGTGTCCCTTCCTGATCCAATATATACATCCGATTGACATCAAACATAGGAGAATGTGTTGGTACTCTTGAATCTAATGACATACCATCAATAATCTCACCATTTTTTGAATCGGCTTTTAATAGAAATTTTCTTCTTCCCTCTGTATGTGTATACCAAATATATCCCTTATGCAAGGTTATCCCTACAAAATTTATTTGTGTTAACTTGTGTCCTTCTATAATCGCTTCATAAAATCCCTTGTCAAAAATTTTTATGCCTCTTTCTATATCTATAATAGCAAAATATACTAAAGTTCCCGAATATGCTAAATATTCATCAAAAATTAAATTTACCGGATCATAATTCTCAAAATCAACCTTCCATAGCAACTTACCATCCTCCGGGTTCAACGCTATGATAGCCCTTGAAAGTGTTACTATGATTTTGTTGTTGTGGTAATATACCCGGTTTATCTCACGCTGCCGCTCCTCATATACCTTCTTTATATAATCTCTTACCTTGTATGTCCCGAACTGACTAATGTCAAACTGCCAAAGGGTAGTGTCGGTTTCTATTAACTTTTTATACAGAATTCTCTTTTTTTGAACAGCTATATAGTAAACATCATCTATAATTGCTTTTATCCCAAATAATGAAGGAAAAATTCCTGCTAATTCATTTTTACTTAAATCAAACTTTATTATCATAGGTTTATCTCCTATGTATCTTGACCCATAATAATATAATTCTGTCCTTTTACCTCTTATATTCAAATCGAAATCAAACTCTTTAATCTTTTCACCACTAATTAAATTTAATATAACAGTCCTTTTATTACCAACTATCCCACAAACAACATATTGTCCGTTAATAAAAAAGTTATATACATTCCTAAAATTCCAACTCTCTATAAAATCATCTTTTGATATACATCTTAAATTATCTTGTTTATCAACATACAACAAATGTTTACTTTCTATTTCATAGTAGTGTTGTATATTTTTTATTGTGGCTATAAGTATTTTTGTCATTATTCAACAACTTTAAATACTGTTTTAAAATTATCATTATCTGTAAAATAATTTATTAATGCTTGTATCTTTGTTGCTTCTTCTAAGTATTCCAATCCTGTAAATTCTATAACCTTTTGCAAAGGCACTTGTTTGAAAGCTTCCTTACACGCCTTACTCTCCAGCGCCCCTATCACCTTCTTATACAACACTTCCTCATTTATCCCTTCTGTTCGCTTGAATATCCATTTAATTTTTTCGAGGTTTGTGATATCTGGATTAGTTAAATCGCGTACAAATTTTTTAATTATTAAATCATCAGCTCAGCTTTGCCAACCTCTCCATGATTTAAATTCATAATAAACACCTTCCATTATTACATCATAAACCCTGGTAACTACCTCACCGGTTGACTCATTGATAATCTTAGAAATTGTTTAAATTTTTGTAAACCTTTTTGAATCTTTGCGTTTTAGAGCCTTTGTGGCATATATTCTTTAGCCACTGAGAAGCTAAGGCACAAAGAATTCACGAAGCATAACTTCCATAAGAATAATAATAAATTTAAACAGTCTCTTAGTTATTGATTCAATTTCAATTTTTCCATTTGCAATAAGTTATTTAACCCGAATTCGTCATTATGAAAGAAGCGAATTAATGGCTAATCCGGGTTAAAAGTAGAATTAAAAAAAATACAAACGGGTTTTCACATATTAGTTCCATGTGAATTAGATGAAGTATTAAGAAATTCCTTAACAGCTTTAATGAAAAGTGTTGGTTGCTCGACATGAAGCCAGTGCCCTGCCTGAGGGATAGTATTAACAGAAGCATTACTAAAAATGCTTTGAATGCATACCAAATCTCTTTCTTTAAGATAGCCCGACAATTCGCCGCGAATAAACAAAACCGGAAAGCTTAATGCATTCTTGTCCGGCAATTGTAAAGTGTCGATTCCCTTAAATATTTCCGACAAGTTGTTTTCAAGTGCATCAAGATTAAATTTCCAGTGAAATCTGCCATTAAAATCCGTTTTAATGTTTTTGAGCAGGAACTGCCTCAAAGATGCTGAGGGAATGGATTCAGCAAGCTTTTTATCTATTTCACTCCGAGATGAAACAAAAGACAAATCGACCGAATGAAGCGCCTCAATGATTTTCTTATGTTGCAGAATTTCATCAGGTTGGTTTTCATGATTATATGAGCAGGGTGCAATATCAGCAACGATAAGTTTATTAATGAGTTTAGGGTGTCTTACTGCAAAAAACATTGCCGTGCGTCCTCCCATTGAGTGACCCATAATAACAGGTCTGAAAATATTATGTTGGATCATAAATTCATGAAGGTCGTCACTCAGGGCAATATAGCTGTGTATTGTGTGATGCGGGGATTGCCCATGGTTACGTTGATCAACAATGTAAACTTCATGGTTAACAGAAAGTTGTTTTCCTATGGAATACCAGTTATCTGAGCTTCCGAACAAGCCATGAAGAATAATTAAAGGTTTCCCTGTGCCGTATTTGCGGTAAAACAGGTTCATCTATTTGAGTTGTTCCAGATATAGCAGAATGGTTTTTTCAAGCCCGTAATAGAGTGCATCAGAAATCAGTGCGTGGCCTATTGATACCTCAAGCAAAGCAGGAATATTCTCATGGAAATATTTCAAATTAGTCAAATTCAGATCATGACCTGCGTTTAATTCAAGTCCAACCTCTGAAGCTTTCTTTGCAGCTTTAATATATGGGGCAATAGCTTTTTCAGGGTTATGGGGGTAGTTTCGTGCGTATGGTTCGGTATAAAGCTCAATGCGATTCGTTCCGGTTTTGGCAGCACGTTCAATCTGTGTGACATCTGTCTCAATAAATATAGACGTTCTGATACCGGCTTTTTGCAATTCATTGATTACCTCCTTTAGAAAAGTATCATATTTAATTACGTTCCATCCCTGATTCGAGGTTATAACATCGTGTGAATCAGGTACCAGAGTTACCTGATGTGGTTTTACTTCAAGAACAAGGTCGATAAATCGTTGCGAAGGGTATCCTTCTATATTGAATTCGGTATTAATAACAGGCCTCAGGTCGCGTACATCCTGATAACGAATATGCCTTTCATCAGGCCTTGGATGTACGGTTATTCCCTGTGCCCCGAATTTCTGGCAATTCACTGCCGCCTCAACCACATTGGGTATTGAGCCACCCCTGGCATTGCGTAACGTGGCAATCTTGTTAATATTCACGCTTAATCTTGTCTGACTCATCTGATTTGGATATTAAATAATTTAGCTTTAATTTTAAAAATTATGTTATTTTCGTGTTTCAATAATAAGGGCTTACAAAATTAGGCTATTTTAACATTCATCAAAATGCTTGCAAAAGATTTAATCTCCGAAACTGTACCTCCGCTACGTACATCTGACAGCGGCCAGAAAGCCCTTTACTGGATGGATATTTTCAGAATATCGCATCTGCCAATTGTTAATAATGAAGATTTTCTCGGACTAATTTCTGATAAAGATATTTACGACCATAATATGGCCGATGAACCCATCGGCAATCACTCGCTCTCTCTTTTCAGCCCTTTTGTTACATACGATCAGCACCTGTTTGAGGTGATTGAACTGGCATCAAGACTTAATTTATCGGTTGTACCGGTTCTTGATCATAATAATCATTACCTGGGGGTAATCACATTAAACGACCTGATTCATTATATTGCTGATTTTGCAGCTCTTAAAGAACCCGGGGCCGTTATTGTGCTTGACATGAATGTACACGATTATTCGCTGTCACAAATAGCGCAGATTGTGGAAGGAAATGACGCTAAAATTCTCAGTGTTTGTGTTACATCTCATTCCATGTCAACAAAGCTTGAAGTAACCTTAAAGGTGAACCGCACTGATATTTCCTCAATCATACAAACATTTAACCGCTATAATTATATCATAAAAAGCACATTTATGGATGAAGATGATATGAACAGCTTTTATGAAAACCGCTATGAAATGTTTATGAAATACCTGAATATATGAAACATACATTTTTCTTTTCACTTTTCTTTGCAGCCATTATTTACTTTTCTGGCCAGTCATGTAAAAGGCAACTATCTGACCAAGAACAGCCAGATGTTTTTAAAATAAATAATGGTGTTAACATAAGTCATTGGCTTTCTCAAAGCGATGCCAGGGGTGATGAAAGGCTCAACTATTTTACCGAGAAAGATGTTGAATTTATAGCAAATGCAGGTTATGACCACATCAGACTGCCGGTGGATGAAGAACAATTGTGGGATGATAGCGGGAACAAAATTCCTGAAGCATTTAATTTATTGCATAATGCCATTCATTGGTGTTTGAAAAATGATCTGAAGGTTGTGGTTGACATGCATATTTTACGTTCCCATTACTTTAATGCTGAAATTAAACCGCTATGGACGGATACAACTGAACAGATAAAGTTCGTAAGGCTCTGGATGGATCTTTCAGATGAATTAAAGCAATATCCGGTTAGTGAAGTTGCCTACGAGCTGCTTAACGAAGCAGTTGCTGATAATCACGATGACTGGAACAAACTAATAGCCAGTACAATGAAGCCTCTGAGAGAAAAAGAACCTGACCGTGTGATAGTAATTGGCTCAAACCGTTTTCAGTCGCCTGAAACCTTTCCATACCTCAAAATTCCTGAAAATGATACAAATATTATACTCAGCTTTCATTTCTATGATCCGTTTTCGTTAACACATTACCAGGCATCATGGACAAATATTAAATTTTATACCGGTCCGGTTAAATATCCTGGTCAGATTATTGAAACCGCTGATCTTGCCGTGTATCCCGACTCTTTAAAAAAACATCTGGAATGGTGCAACGGATATTTTACTATTGATACACTTGAAAAAAAGATGCTGTTGCCGATTGAATATGCAAAAAGGCATAATCTTCCGCTTTATTGCGGCGAATATGGATGTCTGATAACAGTGCCAAGGGAATCAAGGCTAAAATGGTACTCAGATATGATTGCTATTTTTAACCGGAATAATATTGCACGGGCAAACTGGGATTATAAAGCTGAGTTTGGCATATTCAAACCTGACACACAACAACCTGATTACGAACTCATTGAAATAATTACAGGAAAAATAATGAAATAAAGCGGTTTATATTTTGACTTTCCTGTATTTTCTGTAGGCTGCTTCCATAAGGATATTAAATGCCTGTCCTTCGGCAGCAGTGCCCGGACTGTTAAAATGAGGTGCGCCACATACACCCTGAACATAGCCGTAATTATCTATTTTATTGTTTGCGGCATTACGCATCTTGTCTGCGGATACTTCCAATTCTTCCGGAAGCCATTTTTCAGTGATACCACGGTATATTGTATAGGCAAGCATTTGCGATAGATTGGTTTCGACAAATGTTTCAGGTTTGTTAATTACATTATGAAATAAGCCATCCGGCCTCATATAATTCAAGCATGCCTGAATAAGAAGCCTGTTCAGCTCAATTAGTTCACCGCGTTCATTTTTCATATTTTCTGGAAGGCTGGCTATTACTCTTGCAATTCCCGCTGCTGCCCATCCATTGCCTACTCCCCAGAATTCCTGTCTGACAAACCGTTTCTCTTTGATGTTATAGATATGGTAAAACATATGCTCCTTATCATCCCACAAATATTCTTTCCACCCTAAAATCTGTTTAACAGCTTCATCAGGCTTTCCGGCAACAGACAAAAAAGGCGGCGCCATATACATGGCATCTATCCATACTTCTGGCCTTTCTTTAACATGATGAATAATTCCGTCAGTACGTGGTGCTTTAAATAAAAGATAATCAAGCATTTTTTCAAACGCTTGTTTAAAATATTCATCGCCGGTTGCATTATAAGCCCATATTACTGCTTCACCTGATGCAGCAGGGTCAGTAACTCCGCTATCGTGATATACAACCGATAATTGTCCCTCGGCCGTTTGTCTCAATACAGCTTCTTTTACCATTAACAGCAATATATCGTAGTTACCGTTTTCAAGAAATGCCTGCATGGCTACTCCATGCTCCCATGATGCACGCTGCATAGTAAGCAGCACTATCATTACGTTGGTCAGATTATAGTTTCTCTGAAATATATTAATATCTTCCGGCTTATTTAAACCAGTTGATAACCATGGTGTTAAAGAAATTGCACCCAGTGAACCCAGGGATGACTGAATAAATGACCTGCGTTTCATTTCGTGAAGCTTAATAGGTTATTTAAAGGGGAGTTTTGAATTATGATTGTTATTTGAGAATACCGACTAATATTAAAAGTGATGAGGTGATCAGGTAATGAGGTTTGGATTCAATTCTTTTTTTTACCCAATTTAATTATTCCTATTACAATACCTGAAATAATTAATAAAAACAGACCTCCGCCAACTGGTGCAGGATTGCCTGGTTGTGCCATTAACGGAAGAATTGGCAGAAAACAAAAGAAGAGCAAATAATATGTT
>JAJUGM010000199.1 GCA_029268165.1 Bacteroidota bacterium | reverse complement strand
GATGAATTTTGATCTTGAAGTGACACCTGATGCCGAGGTACAAATTATTTTTGATCATAAAGTGGGTGATATTATTAAGGGGAGCGGATCGGGTAATTTAAATATGAAAATCAGTACAGCTGGTAATTTTATGATGTACGGTGATTTTACGATTGAAAAAGGCGACTATTTACTGACGCTTCAGAATGTAATCAACAAAAGGTTTTTAATAGAGTCAGGAGGAAAAATTATCTGGAATGGTGATCCCTTTGACGCTACCATAGATGTCAAGGCTAATTACCGTGCCAGAGCTTCATTATATGAGCTTTTCGGTACGGAAGACCTTATATCTCAAAGTAAAATACCCGTTGACTGCCAGATAGCCATGACAGGTAAACTAATGGCTCCATTGATTAAATATGACATTAACCTGCCTACTTCTGACGAGGATACAAAAATGAAGGTAAAAAATGCCATTAACTCACCTGATGAATTAAACAAACAATTTATTTCCCTGCTTGTTTTAAATAGCTTTTATCCGAGGTCATCAGGCGCAACAGCAGATGGTTCGGTTTCATCGCCGGCATACTCCAACGTGGCAGGTGTAAATGCCAGTGAATTGCTTTCGAATCAACTGAGCAACTGGCTTTCACAAATAAGCAATGAAGTTGACGTGGGGCTGAATTACCGGACCGACAACAGGGTAAGAGGAGAGCAGCAGATTGAGATGACACTTTCAACTCAGTTATTTAATGATAAGCTGACAATCAACGGAAGCGTTGACGTTGATTACTCAACCAATGCTGCTGCAAAAGCCAGCAGTAATATTGTAGGTGAATTTGATATCGATTATAAACTAACGAAAAATGGCCGCTTACGGTTAAAAACATTTAATCATAGCAATAACAACCTTTTATATGAAAATTCGCCTTATACCCAGGGGTTCGGAGTTTTCTACAAAGAAGATTTTAACACTTTTGGTGAACTATTTCAGCGATACTGGAAAGCAATAAGCGGTAAAAAAGAAGAAAACGAATTTCAAATAAGGAATGAGAAAAATAATAATGGGACTTAGTTAATAAATCACTGATAAAAATAATTTTATATTCTAACCGTTTTAATAATTTTAGCGAAACTAAATTTTATTACATATGATGCTTTTGCTTTTACAGGGAAATTTAACAGAACAGGCTGCAGGTGCAGCAGGCGCCGAAGCAACGGAGAAGACCATTTCGTATTTTGAGCTTGCTATTAAAGGCGGATGGCTGATGATTCCAATTGCATTATTATCATTGATTGCTGTTTATATTTTTTTCGAGCGTTTTATGGCTATACGGAAAGCCTCGAAAATAGATGTTAATTTCATGAACCGCATTCGTGACTATATTCATGAAGGTAAGATTGAACCAGCCCTGGCGCTGTGCCAGTCAATTGACAATCCGCTGGCAAGAATGATTGAAAAAGGAATTAGCCGAATCGGCCGGCCGCTTCAGGATATTAAAGCAGCCATTGATAATATCGGCCAGGTTGAGATATATAAACTCGAGAAAGGTCTTGCTATCCTGGCCTCTTGTGCCGGTGGCGCCCCCATGTTGGGATTTCTTGGAACCGTGTTGGGCATGGTTAAAACATTTTATGACATGTCAGCCGTAGGTAGCAGTCTTGATGTTGGTTTGCTGGCTAACGGAATATACATTGCGCTTATTACAACAGTAGGAGGTTTGTTTGTGGGCATTCCGTCATATTTTGCATATAATTATCTTGTAGCTAAAGTTGAAGAACTGGTTAATAAACTTGAAGCCCATTCTGTTGAATTTATGGATTTATTGCATGAACCTGTAAAGAGCTAATGATTAAAATATTTTAAACCATGGCAATACGATCGAGAAACAAAGTGGAAGTAGGGTTTAGCGTGGCAGGAATGACAGATATTGTTTTTCTTTTACTGATATTCTTTGTGCTTACATCTACTCTGGTAGCTCCCAATGCACTGAAGCTTTTATTGCCTCAAAGCAACAGTCAGGTTCAGGCAAAGCCTATAACCACAGTTTCTATTACTGCTGACCTTCAGTATTTTGTTGAGAAGACACCGGTGAATTTTGACCAGCTTGAGTCGGTACTCCAGAAAAAACTAAGGTTTCGTGAAGACCCGACTATTTCGCTGCACTCCGACAGAAGTGTCGCTATTGAGCATATTGTAAAAGTGATGAATATTGCCCGGAGAAACAATTATAAACTGATCTTGGCTACTAATCCCGAATAAAATATGCTTTCAGAGCAAAAAGCCGGAATCGTTGGTACTTTTGTGGTGCATAATATCATCCTGCTGATATTGATTATGTCATTTATTAGCATCAGGAATCATATTCCGGCTGAAGGAGGGATGATTATCAATTTCGGAAATACTCAGATAGCCGGTGGCGAAAGAGAACCATTTATAAATAATGACCCTGAACAGCAACAAGCAAACCCTGTGCAGGCAAAGGATGAATCTGAAGATATTGAAGGAATAATGACACAGAATTTTGAAGAAGCACCTGTTGTAGCCAAAAAGCCTGAGAAGAAGACCGAAGTCAAAAAGACCACGGAAAAACCTGCAGAAACAAAACCACAGACCACAACCAGGCCGGTTGAGGAAACGCCCAAAGTAAATACCAAAGCGCTCTATACCGCAAAAGGAAAATCAACAGAAGAAACTGGCAAATCACAGGGTTTGTATAAAGGAAGCGGGAATCAGGGCAGCGATGACGGTTTGCCAGATTCGGACAACTATGGTATTGGAGCAGGTACCGGATTGGGGATTCAAGTAGGAGGAGGCCTTCAAAACCGGAGGGTTTTATCATTGCCTAAACCCGAATTTCGTGTACAGAAAGATGGCAGGGTAGTGGTTGAAGTCGTTGTTGACCGGGACGGCAAGGTTATCAGTGCTACCCCCGGCGTAAAAGGTACCACCATTGTTGATGCCGACCTGTATGCTGCAGCTAAAAAGGCCGCCCTGCAGTCAAAATTTGCCGTAAAACCTGATGCTCAGGCATTTCAGACTCAGATAGGTACGATTACTTATGTTTATAAGCTTGAATAAATCTATTTGTCAGGCATTTAGAAGAAAATCAATTTAATAGCCGAACCCAGAATGGCAACTAGTAGTACGTAACGTACAAAAACAGTTCCTTTCTCTAAGGCTATTTTAGTTGCAAGCCATGCCCCAACTACACTGCCTGCTGCAAGAATGAAGCCTGCAACATAATTAACCTGTTGATTGATAATAAAAACAGTCAATGCGAAAGGCGTAAATAGAAAAACCAGCATATTTTTTAATGCATTGGCTTTAAGCAAATTAAAACCTTTGCTCAAAACAAGGCCGCCCAATAAAAAAAATCCAACGCCTGCCTGTATGAATCCACCGTAAAAACCAATCAGGAAAAACAATATTGTATTTAATACCTGGTTCTGCCTTTGCTTTGCTTCTTGTTTACCTTTAAGCCAGACATCGGGTCTGAACAGAATTAAAAAAAACATTACGATAAGCAAAAACCCAATGGCTCTTTCCATCAGTTTTTCATTTATTTCTACTGCAAAAACTGCACCGGCCAGCGACCCTGCAATAGTGGGTATAGCAAGCCACAAGCCGGCTTTTAATTCAAGCTGCCTGCTTTTTTTAAATCCCAATGTGCCGGTTAAACTTTGAAGTAAAACAGAAATGCGGTTAGTACCATTGGCAACATGAGCAGGCAAACCCATAAACATCAGCAAAGGTAACGTAATAAGCGAACCACTTCCGGCCAGAGTATTGATAAATCCTGCAAGAAGCCCCGCCAAGGCAAGTAATATGTAATTTAAAGGATTTAATAATAAAGAATTTAACACAGGTATGATGAATAATAAATTAATAAGCAAATAACGGATACTGGCTCATCATCTGGTTAACTTTTTTACGAACCATGTTAATGGTGTTTTCATTATCAATATCCGAAATTACCTCATCAATAAATTCCACAATCTGGCCAATGACATCTTCTTTAACGCCGCGGGTAGTTATAGCCGGAGTTCCGACCCGGAATCCTGATGTTGTAAAAGGTGTGCGTGTATCAAAAGGAACCATGTTTTTATTAAGTGTAATATCGGCTTTGACAAGCGCGTTTTCAACCATCTTACCTGTTATTTCAGGGAATTTTTTTCTAAGATCAATAAGCATGGAGTGATTGTCTGTGCCGTTTGATACTACTTTGTAACCTTTATCAATAAAGCATTTTGCCATTACAGCTGCATTCTTTTTCACCTGCTTTACATATTCGAGGTAAGAATCAGACAATGCTTCTCCGAACGATACAGCTTTGGCAGCGATTACATGTTCAAGCGGGCCGCCCTGAATACCTGGAAAAACTGCCATGTCGAGCAACTGTGACATCATTTTTACTTCGCCTTTAGGTGTTGTTAATCCCCAGGGATTTTCAAAATCCTCACCCATCATAATAAGTCCTCCTCTTGGCCCGCGTAATGTTTTGTGGGTAGTTGTGGTAACAATGTGACAGTGCGGAAACGGATGCCGTAATAAACCTCTGGCTATCAAACCTGCCGGATGAGCAATATCAGCCATAAGTAAAGCGCCGACTTTATCGGCTATATTCCGCATTCGTGCATAATCCCAGTCGCGCGAATACGCTGATGCACCTGCAATAATCAGTTTTGGTTTTTCACGCAAAGCAATCTCTTCCAACTTATCGTAATCAACCTGTTCGGTATCAGGGTTTAATGTATAGGCAACCGGACGGTATAAAATACCTGAAGAATTCACAGGCGATCCGTGTGATAAATGCCCGCCGTGTGACAGGTCAAGCCCCATAAATGTGTCGCCGGGTTTCAGCACAGCAAGCATAACAGCTGCATTTGCCTGTGCGCCGGAATGAGGCTGAACATTAGCCCACGCTACATTGAATAGTTTCTTAATACGGTCAATGGCTAGTTGTTCAACCTCGTCAACTACCTGGCACCCGCCATAATACCTTTTGCCCGGGAGCCCTTCTGCATATTTATTGGTAAGGCATGACCCCATGGCTTCAAGCACCTGATCACTTACAAAATTCTCTGAAGCAATGAGTTCAATGCCATGTAACTGACGGTCATATTCTTTTTTAATTAACTGAAAAATCAATGAATCTCTTTCCATTACAGATGTTATTTAAGTTTTAAATTGAGATTTCAAAAATAGTTTTTTAAGGGAAGTAAAAAAACCAAAAAACCGGTTTTTTATAAATAACTTATAAAAAACGCAACCTTAACAATTTTTTATTCATCATAATTCTTAAAAAAGTAATTACTTTTAAAAAACCAAACCTGATAATAAATGAGTGGTATAATTACATGCCGGTTCAGCATCATTTTATTAAAATACTCTTTATTCCTTTTCATTTGTGTATTTTTATTTTCATGCATAGATTGCGGAGACCAGTCGGCCCCTCTTGCCAAAATAGCGTTTACTGGTCACTATTATCAGCATGTTAAGGGCGTTGGCATTGACGACAGTTTAAATATTGAACTTTATAATTACAGGTATCCGCTTTCCATCGATTCAGACACTACTGCTTATGTTTTTTACGATACAACCAATTTTGATACGCTTATTTTTAAATACAGGCGAAATTTCATTTTTGAATCTAATAAATGTGGTTTTATAGTAACCCTTGACTCATTTGAGGTAGTGAAAGCGTCACATTTCGATAGTGTAATTTTCAATGTATATGAAAAAACTATTGACTTCCCCAAAATATCCAATAAAAATCAATACTTCATTATCGTATATAATTAGTTTTGTTTTGCTGTCAGCAGGCTGTTCATTTAATTGCCTGTCACAGTCAGATAAATACATAGGGCTTGAAGTAAACAAATCTTTATTGAATAATGCACTTGGAAATAGTGCAGGATTTGTTATTGAACCTATTCTGGTGATCAGACCTGCAAAAGACCCGCGCCTTAGAATAAAGACAGTTGCAGGCTATGCATACCTAAGGAAGGATAAGGTTTATGTCAATTCAAATATGCTGATTCAGGGCGGATATTTTAAAGTTGGAACAGGGTTTGCGCAAAGTGAAAAGGTTGTGCCAACACTCAATCTCACGCTTACAGGCTTTTCAACACGAAATACTTTTACACTTGAAGGCCCTTATTTTGGCGATTATAAAGGTTCATACAAAACTTTTGATTTCTGTGCCAGTTTAGAACCCAATCTCGATTTTTATTTCAGTTTGATTAACCGTTGGTTATTAATAGTGTCCTTGCGCATGAATTTAATATTTATTAATACTTCAGATAAAGAATTGCCAACATATTATATTCCGGGTATGGGGATAGTATTTAAGCCATTTCTCACTACCGGAGTAAGTTTTTATTGTGTGTTTAAATAATTTGCTTCCCAAAGAAAAACCTGATTTGCAAAAATCGTCTGAATTATATATCTTTAATATAATAATTCCTAAAAACCTCATTTAAACCTTTTTATTTATGAAAATCACTATTAG
>JAJUGM010000198.1 GCA_029268165.1 Bacteroidota bacterium | reverse complement strand
CGAACCTTGTGCAGGATCAATGTAAAAAGTTTTTCCTGTAACAGGAGGCTCTTCAAATTCATAATCCCTGTAATAAACCGGATTCTGTTCATTATGTTCCTCTTTACTGCATGAAAAATTGATGATGGTAATTAATAAAAATATCAATAGGTAAAAAAATAAATTGATTTTTCTCATCTGGCCTGGTTATTGTAAATAGTGGTTTGTACAAAAAGGCTTATTATTATTAAACGTATTGTAAGGCAAAATGTTACATTACATTACATCAGGCAAAGACAAAAAAACTGCAACATGTAAAAATATCCTCATCTTCTGAAGATACACATGTTGCAGCATTTGTGGCTTGAATTGGTCAAAAACTGTAACTTAAACCACAGTTAACGTAACTTTTATTAAATCCTCATCCCTTGATGAACCTCCAACCATTATTTCAAATTCGCCTGGTTCAACAGCGAATTCCATATTTATATTATGATATGCAAGTTGTTCAGGAGTGATAGTGAGTGTAACTTTCTGTTTTTCAACTGGTTTTAAGCTGATGCGCCTGAATGCTTTCAGCTCTTTTACCGGGCGTGTGACTGAACTTACCTTGTCACGAATATATAATTGCACTATTTCATCACCGGCCATTTTTCCGGTATTGGCGACCTCCACTGTTACATTTACCGATTCATTCTGTTTTATGGTATTTTTTTCCAGTTTCAGGTTGCTATATGCAAACTTAGTATAGCTAAGTCCGAATCCGAAATAGAATAGTGGCTGAATATCCATAGAAAGATAATCGTGAAATTGTGCACTGGGCTTATGGTTATAATACATGGGCAACTGTCCGGCCGATTTGGGAACTGTGATTGTGAGTTTTCCTGAAGGGTTAACATCTCCGAAGATAATATCGGCTGCAGCTGTTCCGGTTTCCTGACCCATATACCAGCCTTCAATAATAGCCGGAGCTTCTTTGGCCAGTTTATTAATTGATAAAGGTCTGCCGTTCATCAGATAAACCACAACGGGTTTGCCAAGGCCAAGCATGGCGTCAGCCAGTTCATTCTGTTCACCGAAAAGGTCAAGCGTCATGTTATCACCCAGATGTGTTTTAGCCCATGCTTCACGGCACAGATGTTCGTTTTCGCCAATGGCAAGAATGATGATATCTGCCTTTCTGGCTACTTCAACAGCTTCTTTTATAAGCTTGAGGTTTTCTTCGCGTGAAGCAAATATAATTTCATCATATTTCCAGTTGAAATAGCTTGTTGTAGTATTTGTAGTCAGTTTACATCCCTGGGCAAATAATACTTCGGTATTTTTACCTGCTTTATTCTTAATACCTTCAAGAAGGCTTACTTTTTCATAGGGTTCGCCGGCATAACCTCCAAAATATACATCTTTTGCACAGGGGCCTATAACAGCTATTTTTTTATATTTATCTTTTGGCAGAGGCAACAAATTATCATTTTTAAGCAATACGATAGATTCGTGTGCAGCCTTTAGGGCAACACTTTTATGTTCGGCTTTTTTGCTCACTGCTATAGCATCATCTAAATTTATATAAGGATTTTCGAACAATCCGAGTTCAAACTTCAGTTTTAGTACCTGTGATACAGCAGTATCAATATCTTCCTGTCTGATCTTTCCTTCTTTCAGTAATTCCGGCAGGTATTTATACAAATTGCCCTGGGGCAGTTCATACTGAATACCTGTGTTAAATGCTATCATCGCAGCTTCTTTACCGTCGGCAGCAACACAATGTTTTTGATATAACTGATCAACGGCATAATAATCTGAAACCACAAGCCCGTCAAAACCCCATTCTTTTCTTAACAGGTCTTTAATAAGCCATTTGTTGGCATGCGATGGCACGCCGTCAACTTCATTGTATGACGGCATTACTGATACGGGTTTTGCCTTATCGATGCACATTTTAAAAGGAGGCATGTGATAATCGCGCAGTACACGCATTGAATAGTTAGCAGGGCCCTGGTTCTGCCCCCCTTCTGATTCACCATGGCCTGCCAGATGTTTTAATGTAGCTGCCACATGATTTTCAGCAATTTTACCGCTGGACGTTCCCTGCAATCCTTTTACTGCTGCACACGAAAGTACTCCGTTAAGATAAGGGTCTTCACCATAAGTTTCTTCAACTCTTCCCCAGCGCGGTTCACGACATACATCGATAACCGGTGTAAGGGCGTGGTGCGTACCTCTTGATCGCATTTCGTGAGCTACAATACTATATACTTTTTCAAAGAGTTCAGGGTCCCATGAACAGGCCAGTCCGATGGCCTGCGGGAAAACCGTTGAGTTGGGCCTCATCATCCCGTGTTGCCCTTCATCAACAAATAAAGCCGGGATACCTAACCGGGTTTCTTCCATCAAATATTTCTGAATCCTGTTCCGGATGTCAACGGTTTCTTTTATGGGATAAGGAGCAGGATGAATGGAATGGCAACCGTTACCCAAAACTTCTTTCATCCTGGCAGGATCATTGAAAAATTCTTCCTTGAAGTCTTCAACGCCTCCGTTCCAGATACCCATTAACTGTGCTACTTTCTCTTCAATAGTCATCCTCGCAAGAAGGTCCTTTACTCTGTCATCTGCAGGTAAAGCTGCATTTTTGTATGGAGCATCTTTTAATGAATTACTGTTCATGTTTTAATTTATTTTTTGACTGTGTTAATAACTGAATAGAATGCTTGTTTGGGTTTATAATTGCGGTCAAACAGCAGCGGATAATTGGTTCTTCCCCTGATAGGCCAATTATTTAACCATGACTGACCATCGTGTATTCCCCAGAATGTAATGCGACTTATAATGTCGGGGTACTTTATAAAAATATTAAACATGTCGGCATATCTGTCGGCCAGCTGCTTGCTTGCAGAGTCGGGAAGTCCGTTTGCATAAGGGTTCATCTCGGGGCGTAACTCATAATTATCTGAAATATTTGCACCTGTAAAATTTTCAGGTTTTGGCAGAATATTAATATCAAGTTCTGTAAACATCACTTTAACACCTAAGTTGCCAAATGCCCTGATGGCTGAATCAATGTCTGCCAGAACGGGAAAATCAAGATGATAGTGGCCCTGGATTCCGACACCGTCAATTTTAATGCCTTTGGCTTTGAGTGTGCTGATTAACTTTAAAGCACTATCTCTTTTAGGAGCTGTTTCAATGTTGTAATCATTATAATACAGTTCAGCATCGGGGTCGGCTTCTTTGGCATATTCAAATGCTTTTTCAATATAATCATTTCCGATGATCTCAAGCCATTTCGTTTTGCGAAGGCTTCCGTTTTCTTCAAGCGCTTCATTGACGACATCCCAGCTTTGCACTTTGCCTTTATAGCGGCCAACAACTGTGAAAATATGGTCTTTTAATACAGCAAGTAAAGAATCGCGTGTTAAGGGTTTGCCTGCAGTATCTTCAAATACCCATTTTGGTGTTTGATGATGCCATAAAAGTGTATGACCTGTAACGAACATTCCGTTTCTTTGGGCGAAAGAAACTAAGCTATCTGACAAGGTAAAATAGTAATTGCCGGGAAGAGGATGAATTCTTTCCCATTTCATTGCATTCTCGCCGGTTAATGCATTGAAATGCTTAATAAGTACCAGATGAGCCAGCGAATCAGTCCCCATAATCTGTTCGGTATTAATGGCTGCACCAATCAGAAAATGATCTTTAAATGCATCTTTCAGGGAGGGTTCTGTTTTTGAGCAGGCAAAACTAACAATGACCATTAATGCCATGCCGGTTTTTAGTAAATACTTTACAAATGTTGTTTTCATAATGCTCTTATTATAATTTATTTGTTATAGTTTTTTCTTTTTTCAGCAAGTTCATCCTGCATTTTTAATTCCATGCTTCTGGTAATCTGATAAAACAGAAGAGTAATAATAACTACTGCCAGGGCAATAGCAGGATAAATACTTGAAGCCATTCGTATTCCCTGAACTGCTGTAGGCGTTACGGCATCTTTCACATATCCATACAGGTCAAGAATCAGACCGCCGATAAAGCCACCCAGTGCCAGGCCTATCTTGAGCCCTACAACAATACCTGCAAATACAATACCGGTTGAACGCCTGTTGAGCTTCCATTCTGAGAAGTCAGCCACATCGGCCATCATTGCCCAGGGGATTGACATGGTGATACCCCATGAAAAATTAAACAGGATTTGCAGAATCAAGGTAAGCATAATTCCGGTTGGCGGAACTATGATAAACATAGCAGTAAATATAAGGCTGAGAATAAAGCCGGTTAGCAATGTATTCTTTTTCCCGAAACGTATGGTTAAGGCATTGGAAACTGTAATACCTATTATAGCTGCAAGCTGGCCAACAATGTTTGTAAAGCCAAACGTACTGTCGGCATAATTTGCATTTTCACCGGCAAAATTAATAGCGCTGAGTAGGCCCACCAATGCTTTGTCAATATTATCCATAAAAGATTGCATGCTGGGAAGGTCGAGATAATATCTGAAGAAATAAACCAGGTTACCGTTTCTTATAGCCAGGAAAATAAACATCATTACAAAAAGGATAAACATGGTAACCCAAGGCCTGTTGTTAATTAAAGAAACAAGATCTTCCTTAAGCGATGTCTTTTGTTTAGGGTCGGGTTTAATTCTTTCTTTGGTAGTAAAAAATGTAATGAAAAAGAATATGGTGGCAAGTATGGCAAAAATACCCATAGTAATTCCGTAACCTTTAGCGCTGTCACCTTTACCGAAATGACTTACCATAGGCAGGGCAAATCCCTGGATAGCAATGGTAGCCAGGCACACCACCACAAAACGAACTGAAAACAAACTGGCCCTTTCTTTCATATCTCCTGTAATTACTCCACTGAGGGCAGAGTAGGGGATATTGTTCATTGAATATATTGTCATCAGCAGTATATAAGTAATATAGGCATATACCAGTTTTCCTGCCATGCTGAAATTAGGTGTAATAAAGGCCAGAAAGCCAATGATGCCAAAAGGAACTGCTGTCCATAAAATCCACGGCCTGAATTTGCCCCAACGGGTTTCGGTGCGGTCGGCAATGGCTCCCATGATAGGGTCGGCAACGGCACCCCATAACCGGCCAATGAGGAACAAGGTTCCTGCTGCCACGGCTGATATGCCGAATGTGTCGGTGTAAAAACTCAGTTGTAATAACATGATGGTTTGGAAAATAAAATTGGCAGCACCGTCACCCAGGCTAAAACCAATTTTTTCTTTAAAAGTTACTTTTGATGAGGATATTGACGATTGCATAGTATAAAATTTAGTTATTTAAATAATTTGATACAATTATTTATTATAATAATTGAAAAAGAAAGAAGCAAATTGATCATGTAAAAAGAATAAAAATAAAGAATTGTTAAAACAATACGGTGCAAAAAAATGTCGGAATAGGGTAAAATAAAATATTAGGTAGTAAAAAATTATCATTCAGGTGGAAAAATTGGTCAGATGAAATTATGTTTTTTTAATTATACTTGTAAGGCATTTAACTTATCATTACTTTTAAGCAGGAAATTAACCAAACTATTTTTTTATGCAGCCATTACGATTAGTAGCCTTAATGTTACCTGTCTTTCTTTTAATTCAATGTCAGCAAAAAGAAATACAACAATCGGCGTCAGAAATTACCGGAAAGTTTCAGGTTCCGGCCGGATGCCCCGGGTGGGTTCATCATGCTGTTTTCTATCAGATATACCCGCAAAGCTTTTACGACACTGATGGTGATGGAATTGGCGATTTAAAAGGCATTATTCAAAAACTTGATTATATTAAAAGCCTTGGTGTTGATGCACTCTGGCTGAATCCTTTTTTTGAATCGCCATTTTGCGATGCAGGATATGATATTTCCGATTATTATAAAGTTGCTCCCCGCTATGGAACCAATGAAGATGCCCGGAAACTTTTTGAAGAAGCCCATAAAAGAAATATTAAAATTATTTTTGATTATGTAATCAGTTATACATCCGTCGAACATCCGTGGTTTAAGGCTTCATCACAGCAGGACACCAATAAATATACCAACTGGTATATATGGACAGATAATACATGGAAAAATCCGCCTGAGGCTTATAAGGATTGTTTTATTAAAGGTTTTGGCAGGAGAAACGGCCAGTATATGCGTAATTTTTACTGGTGCCAGCCAGCACTGAATTTTGGTTTCGCAAAACCTGAAGAACCATGGATGTTGCCTGTAAATCATCCGGATGTTATTGCCTTACAGGAAGAATTGAAAAATGTGCTTCGTTTCTGGATGGATATGGGCGCTGATGGATTCAGAGCCGACATGGCCGGTGCACTGGTAAAAAATGCAAATATCACCGGGAATGACCAGTTTTTCAGCGCAAAAGATGAGGGCACCAAAGAGTTCTGGCGTGGAATCAGGCAGCTTCTTATGAAAGAATACCCCGATGCATTTATGATTGCTGAATGGTCATATCCGAAAGATGCGCTGGACGGTTTATTTCATGCCGACTTTTTTCACTGGTTTGAAGGCTATAATGATTTGTTTCAGAAGGAGAGCTGGCGAATCCT
>JAJUGM010000197.1 GCA_029268165.1 Bacteroidota bacterium | reverse complement strand
ATATACGACCTTCGGAGGTTGTGGTATTGTATTCTATTTTAACGAGCTTGTCATCCTGTTTACCATATAATTCATAGAAAGCATTAAACGGTGTATCAAGTGTAAGGCCGTAATAAACGTAGCTTCCATTTCCCTCATCGCCTTCCAGAATATTGGTATATTTAATATCACCCGTATTATTTTCCCAGTTATGGTTCCAGTCAATTTTCAGAAATTCCTTATTGATAAGAGGGCTGTGGTATAGAGTCCATGATCCATGCGTGCGCAGTATGTCACACGTACCTGTGTACCACAGGAAATTGGTGAAACCACCTTGCTGTGAAACGTACATTTTCCAGTTAACCTGTGTTTCCGTTACGTCAGCATACAATTCAGCCGTGTATACTACCTGGTTAATAGTTACACTGAATGACCATTTCCATGAATCATTATCAATGCGTACCGGAGTCTGTTCAATGGCTTTGATATATGTAGCCACAGGAACAGCCAGCGTCACGGTGAGAATAGTATTCCACACCCCTACTGTAACAGCAGCAGTTGTCCAATTGGAATAGGTTGCTGTTGTCTTTGCCTGCGACTGGAAATCGCTGAAATCCATAACAAATGCCGAAGCAGGAGGTAGTTCAGGCGCATCATACTTTTTATCTTTTTCGCAACCTGAAACAATGATCAAACCAGCAATTGCTGAAAGCATCATTATTTTTTTCAAAATTTTATTCATACACCTTGTTTATTAGATTAATCATTTTATTTTATACGTAATTTAACAAATAATGTTTTAAAAAAAGCGATTATGTTAATATTTTAATAACTCTGTTTTATGAAAAAAATTTCGTTGTAAATTTACCATAGTTTAAAGATATGCATTCTCAGGACAAATACAGAATTGATAAATTTCTTTGGGCTGTAAGGATTTATAAAACCCGTTCGCTGGCTACAGAAGCTTGTAAAAAGGGCCGGATAGTTATTGATAATATTCAGGTTAAACCATCGCGCGAAGTAAAAAAGGGCGACACCATTCTAATACGAAAACTACCTGTAATATATACTATCAGGGTAAAAGAACTTACTGATAACAGGATTCCGGCCAGGATGGTACCTGAATATATTGAAGATTTGACTTCAATGGAAGAACTTGAAAAACTAAAGGTCAATAATTCAGTGTTTTACACCCGTGATAAAGGAACCGGAAGGCCAACCAAGAAGGAACGAAGGATTCTGGATAAGATTCTGCTGAAAAGCAGGAATGATTTCTAAATAAGGAATGTTAAATGTGCAAAGATTATGCTTATAGCACAAGAAAAAAGAAAAACCAATATTGCCGAATACATACTTTATATGTGGCAGGTTGAGGATATTGTGAGGGCATGTAATTTTAATATCAGCCTTATTGAACGCGATTATCTGAGCAAATTTAACCAGGCCGGAAAATTACTTGATGAGCTGAAAGACTGGTATGCCAATCTTATTCTGATGATGCACGAAGAAGGAATAAGGGAGAGCGGACACCTGAGTTTTCTTAAAACCATTGTACGCGATTTAAACGATTTACACATCAGGCTTCTAAACAGTCGTGAAGAAACAGAATATCAAAGATTATACACTCAGGCAGTGGTTAATTTAAGAGAATTTAAAAGTAAATTGCCTTCTTCAAATGTCAGCGATGTTGAAGCCTGCCTCAATGCCTTGTATGGACTGTTACTTCTTCGGCTTAAAAAAGTAAAAGTGTCACGTGAAACTGAAGAAGCAATGGCAACTTTCAGTCAGTTACTCGCTCATCTTTCAGCCAAATATCATCTGGTTGAGCAGGGTGAACTGGAATTATGAAAATGTTACAAAACATGCTTTTTGCTTAACCTACCTGAGCCAAAAGTTCACTTCAGTATCGGAAGCATAACGGGTTTTAATTAAAACTATACGAAAATCCCAGTCCGAAAATTTCTTTCCGTTGCACTTCATCAATCTGATCTTTATCATATAGTAACTGTCCGATGATGCTTGCCGAAATGTATTTGTTGATCTTCATATTGATATTAATATCCCAGTCTGCATCCAGAGCTGAACCTTTCTGATAGGCCTGAAATAATTGAAGGTTCGATTGCAGGATAATATTCTTCATTATTTCTTTCTTAAACATAAACTTTGCGGTAGCGCCAAATTCTAACTTTATGTGTTCTCCCGGATCAACACCGTATCTTCCTGCATCTGAAAGAGTGTTGTTCCCGACAATAGTTAGCTTGCCTGATAACGGCGAAAGGTGTGCTGAAAAAATATCACCGGGCTTATAATCCATACCCACAGAAAGTACTATAAGCATAGGCGCAGCAAATGCTGATATTAATGAATCCGTTACCCCGGCATCATATCCGTTGGTTACCTGAGTCTTGGCATTAAGTAAAACACTATAAAACCACTTTTTAATGGCCTGATATCCATATTTTGATGTAAGTTCAAGTTTATCGTCACTTTTAGTCCAGTCTTGTTTCCCCTTTTTTAGTGTCCCGTATTTAAAGTCAAGTATATTGTCCCACGATGATCTGTCTTTTGCATAGTTTGCAAACAAATTAATCAATACCAGAGCTGAAATATTGTTTTCTCCCCCACCTTGCCAGCTTGAACTAAAAGATGACTGTGAAAACGTAACTGAACCCACACCACCTTTTTTCCAGTGCCTTATGGTGTCTGCTGAAAGAGTGTCTGCCGTCTGTGCATTTATACCGTTGAAAATTGCATATGCAATAAATAGTACCTTGAATCTCATGAGTTAGCAGTCTTGATTAATAATTATTTATATGAACAGGAACCTTTTGCTCCAAATATGCGATAACGGTTCCCTGAAATCAGATCATATATTTTATCCCTTAAAATTTCAGGAATAATAAATAAAATTAACAAAATTTTCCATAAACCCCCAAGATGCAGACATATTTTTATTATAGCTGTTGATTTTACATACAATTTGCCATTTTCAAAATAATACAGTGTATCGGGCACTGATCCGGCTGTTTTTATATGGTTTGATTCCATAATTTTCTTTCCTTCAGCTGATTGAAAAGAAATGAAAACAAACTCACGTTTCTTATCATGTTTCATTATAAAACTGGCAGCGTGGTTACATAAATTGCAAATACAGTCATACAGAACTATTTTTTTTGCTGGTAATTTCATAATCAACTCAACAATCAGCACGAAAAAAATGTTCAATATGAATTCTCAGGATTTTTGTATATAACAATTTGTTATTTCACCAATAAAAAAGCGATGAAAATCTTCAGCAGGATATATTTTTTTTATTAATTCCCTAACAACAAAATTTTCCTGTCTGATAAAATCGGTATATAATTTCTGGCATTCAAAAATAAGGGCAGCCTGTTCAAACGCAACGCAGTCAGCATTAAGCTGCAAGGGTATCAGGCCTGTTGCTGACACTTTATCGGTATCCCTGCCTGAATAGCTTCCGCAGTAATCAAGTATCTGCCTGTGCCTTTCGTCAAAAAAACATAATGAAAAATATGGACTTTTTTCAGCAAATTGAAACGTATAACGATGTGGCCTGATGAAGCATATTGCTATAGGTTTGTTCCATAAAATACCCAATGTGCCCCAGCTTGCTGTCATGGTATTAAATTTTTGCGGTGTTCCGGCAGTTATTAACATCCAGTCGTCGTTTATAGCTTTAAAAAAGTTTTTCTGAATGGCTGTTAAATCAATTTTTGCATGCGTTTCAATCACTTGTTTCATCCTTTTGTTTTTTATTTTATAAGGTCGTAAATAACCCAAATGATAACTTAGCCACGCTATCTCACGAGTTAGTGAGTAATCATTTTTACCTGCCTGACCGGCAGATAGGTTTGTGATTAAGGTATCAGGTGGGTTTCATATTTTAAGGTTTTCGTCTGATCAAAGGCAAAAATACGATTTCTTTATTTTTTTATTAATTTTAGCTTTTCATTTTCTCAAATCTAAAAAATATAGAATCTTATTGTGTTTCGCAAAAAAAGTATTGATGAATGGTCGTTGAAATACTGGTTGACGCAAAGGTATGTAAATCTCGCATACCGGCTTTATTACGGCAGGTTTGAATCGGTCAACCGTTCGGTTATTCCGCATAACATACCGGTGATCCTTGCTCCTAATCATCAGAATGCTTTGATGGATGCCCTTGTCTTTGTTTACGACTCGGGTTACCAACCGGTATTTCTTGCACGGGCAGATATATTTAAAGGCAAATGGGTTATCAGATTTCTTACTTTTCTGAATATTATGCCTGTTTTCAGAATGAGAGACGGGATTGACAATGTACGCCGCAATGATGAAGTTTTTGAAAGAAGTCTTAAGGTATTATTAAACAAGCACAACCCTTTATGCCTATTCCCTGAGGGAAATCATGGAGATAAGCGCAGGCTGCGCCCGCTGGTGAAAGGAATTTTCAGGATAGCTTTAATGGCGCAAGATGTTTACAGAGATCAATGCGGTGTTAAAATTATACCTGTAGGCCTTGATTACGGTGATTACCAGAAATTCAGAAGCTCAATGTTTGTTAATTATGGCAGCCCTATCGAAGTATCGGAATATTATCAGCACTGGAAAGAAAACCCGGTTAATGCCCTGAATGCATTACGTGACCGGCTGGCGGATGAATTAAAAAAGCTGATGATTCATATATCAACTGATGAATACTATAATTTATACATGAATCTGAGGGTTGTTTATAACAGTTCTATGCGCAACCGTCTGGGCATTAATGATGCATCGCTTGCCGCAAGGTTCATTGCCGACAAACGAATGATAGAAATTCTCGACAACCATCTCAAAAAAGCCCCAAAGGACATTATGAGTCTGAATCATTACATGGAGGAGTATCAAAGCCTGCTTAAACAAAATAATTTAAGGGATTGGGTGATTGAAAAAGCAAGATTTTCGCCTTTTTTAATACTTGCTGAGTTCATTTCAATTATATTACTTTTACCTGTTTTTGTTTATGGTATTATAATAAATATCCTTCCCTATTATATTCCTGTGTATATAGCCCAAAAAAAAGCCGAGGATCCTCAGTTTGTAAGCACAATAAAATTTGTTTCTTCACTGATCTTATTCCCTGTGATGTATTTATTGTGGCTTATTCCGGCTTTTATAGTCATTCCGGACATCTGGTTAAAACTTGCTTTTTTATTATCTATGCCTTTATCGGGGTATGCTGCTTTTAAATATTATATTTTCTTTAAAAAAACATGGGCAAAAGTACGATTTATGTTAATGCACATAACGCAAAATCCGTTAAGCGACAGACTCATAAGCAGTCGTAAGGCCATCATCGATTGCATGAATAAGATCACCGAAAAATATTTGCCATGACAAGATTAAAAGGTAAGAATATTTGGATTACGGGGGCTTCATCAGGCATTGGGAAAGCGATGAGTATTCAGGCGGTCAGGGCAGGTGCCAGAGTTATATTATCTGCCAGAAATAAGGATAAACTCGAAGATCTGAAACAGCAGCTTGAAAACGTGTCACCGGGAAGTACAGTAATCATCCCTATGGATGTTACAAAAGCTGAAGACATAAGTAAAAGTGTGCAAATAGTAAAAGATACATTAGGGAAGGTGGACGTCCTGATTAACAACGCCGGCATTAGCCAGCGTTCACTGGCCGTTGAAACGCCACTGGAAGTTGACCGTATGATTTTTGAAACCGATTTTTTTAGCGCTGTGATGCTTACCAAGGCAGTACTGCCATTAATGCTAAACGGTAGCGGTGGTCATCTGGTAGCAATCAGCAGCATGACGGGCTTATTTGGGTATCCTATGCGCTCAGCTTATTCGGCCGCAAAACATGCTCTGCGCGGTTTTTTTGAAACACTTGCAATAGAATTGAAAGATAAAAACATTAACGTAACTATTGTTTATCCAGGACGTATTCACACAGATATATCGCTTAGTTCACTTACCAAAGATGGCAGCAGGTATGGCATTATGGACAGGGCTCAGGAGAAAGGCATTCCGGTTGAAAAATGTGCCAGAAAAATCATCAAGGCTATCGAAGTAAATAAAAAACAACTGATGATTGGCTTCCCTGAAGCCTGTCTTTATTATGTAAAAATTTTTTTCCCGGCTTTATTTTATAACATAGCCCAAAAGGCAGGCAGAATACAGTAATTATTTATCAGCTTAATACATTCAGATGCTGATCTCTGAATTACAAGAAACGAGCTACTTATTGTGAGCTTTATGAATTGTCGAAAAATACGGCCTTATTTTTATATTAATTGTTAATATTTTAATAATAATGAAGAGCAACATTTCAGGTCTTCCGAATTATGTATAAGCCTGAATAAGCATAAAAGCAAAATATCTTACCACAAAAACCCTATTATGAATTCCTGGTTCATTTAAACCCAAGTACAATGAATTAACAAATTCATTCGGGCGAATAAAAATTTGATGTATTTTTAGAGGAATTATTCATTGGGAGCTCTTAGAAAGAGCGAATCAATGGATTTCCCGATTAAGAAAAATCACTTTTCTGGTGCAGCGCCAGCAAACCGGAAAAGTTGATTTTT
>JAJUGM010000196.1 GCA_029268165.1 Bacteroidota bacterium | reverse complement strand
GAAAAGTACAGCTTTAAGGCATTTGTTTTTTTATCGTAATAAAGTATTCTTCTGCTGGTAAGAGCCAAAATAGTATTATCAGGCAATAACTTCAGGTCAAGAATATTTTGCCTTTTTTCATCAGGAATATCCACTGCTATTCTCCTGAAGTTGTCACAGGCGGAATTATAAATCAAAAGCCCCAGGTCAGTGCCAATCCATAATTGTTTCTCATGATCAACCAGAAAAGAGATGACAAAATTCCCGTATAGGCTTGAAGGTTCATGCTGATCGTAGAAATAATTTTTAACTTCAATGCCGTCATAACGTGCAACACCGTTTTCGGTAGCAAACCACATATAGCCTTCGCCGTCCTTAATTATATTGTTAATTCTGTTATTGGCAAGGCTTCCGGGGTTTGATATTTCATAAAACCGGAGATTACGTATATGCGTAATATAATCATTGCCATATATCAGGACATGAAGTGAAATAAGAACAATTGTTGGTATTATGAACCCGATCTTATTAAAACCCCTCAGCCGTGAAAAATTCAAGAGAGTCATGTTACAGAACCGCCAGCCTCCTTGTTATTATTAATACGAAGAAGAATATATTAAAGTTATAAAAAACCTTTGTAATCTGAAAAAAATAAAGAGGCTGCAATAATAAAGTTTCATGCAGCCTCTTTTAAAAAAAGGTTATCAGCTCAGATTACCAGCCGGGGTATTGCTGGAGTTTACCACCGCTCAGAGCTACTTCTCTTTCAGGCAATGGTTGAAACTCATGAGTACCTCTTACATAAGTTTTTTCATAACCATCAGCATTCGGCCCGTTTAAGAGGTCGTAAGCAATATTCCAACGCACAATATCAAACATTCGCTGTCCTTCACCCGCGAATTCCACACGACGTTCGTGCCTGATATCATCAATAGTGACTGCTCGGTCTATTGGTGCAGGTGCACCTGTAGTTCCACACGAGCGTGCTCTATCTCTAACTTTATTTATATATTCACGTGCTTTATCATTCTGGTTAAGCATCAGTGCAGCCTCAGCAGCAATTAAATATACATCAGAATACCTGATTAATCTGATATTCATCGGGGCAGTAGGCCAGTCAGAAGCTTTACTCATCCAGTCAGCCTCTCCGCATTCCCATTTTCTTTGATATGTTTTTGTAATACTATGGGAAAATGATATTGGATATCTGGCTCCACCTCGAATTTCTATAGAATCGTTACTTCCTTCGTAAGCCATTGTGGTCTTAAGCCTTGGATCGCCAGTTTCAAATTCCGCCAGCAAAGATTGTGTTGGTAATCCAAGACCCCAAAAATCAGAAGGTCCGTCAACACCATTTTTAAGAATATAGCGGGCACTTGTCCATTTTGCCAGTGCATTTCCGCGTGAAACATTATATCCAAGACCTGGTTCTGTAAGACAGGTAATTTCAAAAACACCTTCAGGACAAAAATCGCCGTCAGAAGTAAAAATATACCTGAAACCATCACATTGAGGTCCTCTCCATGTATTATACTTTCTACCATCTATCCCAACCAGTTCGTATTTGCCTGAGCTTATTACAGCTTCAGCATAAGTTAATGCATCTGCCCAGCGAATCGTTAATCTGCTGAAACGGGCATCCTGTCCATTATAATAATGTGCGTAAGAAGATTCGTACAAACACATACGAGCAAGTAATGCCTGAGCTGATCCTTTTGTTGCCCGGCCTAGTTCCCATCCTGACTCTCCTCTTTCAGGTAAAACATCAATAGCATCTTTCAAATCAGTTTCAATCAGATTATAAATATCCTTCAAATTGGCTCTTGGTTGCTGATATTCATCAGAACCGAGAACATGGTCAACCAAAGGTACTTCACCAAAAACAATCGTCAGATAAAAATAATTTATCGCACGAAGAAACTTAGCTTCAGCAATTCTTCTTCTAAGTAAACGAATCTGAGATTGATCTGTGAGATTTTTTTCAATATTTGGTAATCTTGTAATAGCAAGATTACATAACGAAATTGCTTTCCACAGCGTACCATATGTTTCCTCAAACATTATATCAGTTTTGTTGGAAATTAGTCTGTTAAAATTCTCGAATTCAGGCACTTCATTTACAAAATCACCACCTGCTTCAGCATCATCTGATGCTATATCACCAAATCCCATAATTAAGTTTCTGTCCCAGGCAGCAACATTATTAAATTGCGAATAGCAGGCTGTTATAGCCTGATCAGCATGTTCAATTTTTGTAAAATAGGAACCTGCATTAATTACAGCAGGAGGTTCGGGTGAGAGAAACTCCTCACTGCAGTTAGTTGCAAATATTCCTGTGATGAATATTGCCAGATATTTAAAAATATTGTATTTCATATGTTTTTTCTTTAATAAGTTAAATTTGAAGTTAGAAAGTAATGTTGGCGCCAAAGTAATACATGCGCGTAACCGGATAGATTCCTAAATCAACCCCCAGTTCAAGTATACCTTCACCAGGATTTTCAGGGCTCTTTCCAGCTACATCCGGACTAAAACCTGTATATTTCGTAATTGCAAATAAATTTTTTGCGCCAAAATAAAGCCTGCACCGTTGAATATTTACTTTAGAAGTGAAATTTTGAGGTATATTCACACCCAAAACTAGGTTACGTAATCTAAAATAAGAACCATCCTCAATATAGAAGGGATTAAGTTTATTATAGTTGGCAGGATCATTTCGCGGAAGATCTGTATTTACATTCTTACGCAATACAACTAATTCCCCTCCGGTTGAAGTTTGTTTTACTATATCATCCTGAACATATCGGTTTGTAAAATCTTTAGCATGATTACCGCTTCCTTGTAAATAATAAAGATATTGTTTAGTCCCGTTAAGGATTTTATTTCCAATAGTACCATTAAAAAAGGCAGAAAGGTCAAAAATCTTATACTCAAGATTAATGGTAAAACCATATATCAGTTTTGGAAGTGGGTTGCCCAGTATCGTTCTGTCAGCATTAGTTAATTGTCCATCGCCATTACGGTCAACATAACGTAAATCGCCAGGTTTTGCCAATTGCTGAGCATAGGCTGTATCGCCATTTGATTTAATATAAAAAGGCTGGTTAATAATAACAGTTTTACCTCCTATTACTCTTGTCGGGTCTGTTTCTCTAAATAATCCGTCAGTTTCCCAACCATAAAACTGTGCAACCGGAGCCCCTTCATAAGTAATGTTTGTGGGTTGAAGGGTGTGTACCCTACCTCTCATCAAAGAATCAGTAGAAAGCTTAAGTACTTCATTTTTAACAGTTGTTAAGTTAAGGTCAATTGAACCTTTGATCTGACCTTCTTTCTTCTTTGCACTTAATGTAAATTCAAAACTTTTGTTACTGATTTTCCCTATATTTACTTCAGGATAAGTGCTTGCCATATTTGAACCAACATAAGTTCCGGCTATTCTGGAAACTTCCATTAGCATTAACATACCATCATTTACCTTGCTGAAGTAATCAGCACTTAAAAACAGGCGGTTACTGAAAAATCCTAAATCAATACCAATATTAGTCATATTAACTGATTCCCAGCTAATATCTTCATTGGCAATCTGTGTTGGACCCATGCCTGTATAACTCTTTTTGTTATCAAATGAATATCTAAACTGGTCAGTAGGTTCAATTTTGGGCAAATAAGGGAATCCACTGCGTGCATTTGCTCCTGTTTTGCCGTATCCACCACGTATTTTCCCAAAACTAAGATATTCAAAACCTTTAACAAAAGATTCTTCTGAAAATTTCCAGCCAACTGAAAATGACGGGAAATTACCCCATCGTTTATTTGATCCAAAATTACTTGCGCCGTCTCTACGAATATTAACAGATAATAAGTACTTACCTTTGAAATCATAATTAAACCGGCCAAAAAAGGCTTCAGTGGATCTTATATTAGCTGATCCGGTAACAAATTGAGCTGTTGAACTGTCATTAGTAGACATTATTGGATAAAGCATCCAGGGATCGTCGCTGAACATGCCAAGTCTATAACCTCCAATTTCTTCTTGCTTCCATTCAGTAGCCTCGTGACCTGCCATAAGTAAAATGTTATGATTTCCAAAACTTTGATTATACTGAAGAATATTCTGCAGGTTCCATGAGAACGCTTTTCTTGTCAATAGTATAAGCCTGTCATCTTTCCTGTTATTTACTTCAGATGCCCAATACTTACCTTCGTATTCTTTTACTTCCGTGTAATTTATTTCACCTCCCAAACGGTTAATAAAATCCAGCCCTTTTAATATGTTAACCGTAATACCAAAGTTACCTATAAGATAATTGTGCCTTTCTGTTCGGTTTTTCATATCAAGATTTACCAATGGATTTACTGTGCCATATTTGGATCGGGTCCATTTATATTTTGGGACGTAACCTGGGATAAGCGTTGGATCAAATCCAGGAATAGAGTCAGCGTAATAAGCTGGAATTGTTGGATCCATAATTAAAGTTTGATAAATTGGGTTAGCATAATAATTATGCCATTGCCATTCTTCAAACCCTTTACCAACAGTATTTACATAATAAATTCTTTCTTCAAATTTAATTCTTTTGGCTACCTTCTGTTCTGCATTAACTCTAAAGTTGAAACGCTCATAATCACTGTTACGGATAATACCATCCTGTTTGTTATACCCTGCACTGACGAAAAAAGAAGATACCTCACTTCCACCCGATAATGATAAATCATAATTTTAAACAGATGAAGGTTCAAAAACTATATCCTGCCAATTATATGTTTTCAATGTGTCGGGACGGTCATTTAAGGCTATGGCTGATTTAGAGGATTCTTCCAGTACTGCCATATATTCCTGGGAATTCATTAGTTCAATCTTATTTATTGAATATTCCCATCCTCTGTAAACATTCAAATTGGCAATCATTTTACCAGGCTTTCCTGATTTTGTAGTTATTAAAATAACACCATTACCTCCGGTCGAACCATATATAGCAGCAGTGGATGCATCTTTTAAAACCTCGATTGACGCAATATCAGATGGATTAATGGTATTAAGATTACCACCAGGTATCCCATCAATTATAATAAGAGGTTGAGTTCCATTTATAGAACTTATCCCTCTTATCTGTATGTCTGCACTTTCACCTGGTCTACCTGACTTTGCTGTAATATTTACTCCGGCAGCTTGTCCCTGCAATGCATGATCAATACTAGGTACAGGCACCTTTTGTATATCCTCAGCAGATACAGTTGTTACTGCACCGGTTAAATCACTTTTTTTCTGGACACCATATCCTACTACCACAACGTCATCCAGACTAATAATATCCGGCATTAACTGAATATTAAAATCAGTCCGGTTTTTAACTGAGAATTCTTCGGTGAGATAACCTACATAAGATACAACCAGCAAAGCGTTCTCATTTACCGACAATGAGAAATTACCATCCATGTCGGTAACGGTACCGTTATTGGTACCTTTCTCCAATATGGTAACACCAGGAAGAGGCGCATTGTTCTCATCCCTGATGTTCCCATTGATAGTCACCTGTGTGTATGCCTGCAGGAAAATAAACAAACAGGCCAGCACACTGAACAATTTTAAAAGCAAAGGTTTTCTTTTCATGTTGTTTTAATTTTAGTTAAGGTTAAAAGAGTTCATAAATAATTAGTTATTAATGTATTATATTCCTTTTTTTATTAAATCACATTTAAAATATTCAGCATGAATAGTATTATAGCCGTAATGATTACTATAAGTGCAATTTCAATACCCATATATTTTATTCGCTTCATAAAAAATTTTTATGAATAAAAATAAAGACATGAAAAGATTTAACGGTGTATAAAAACGTCAGAAAAGAGGATTTTTAAACCGGGTGGAAAATTTTAGCATAAAGGGGGAATTATTATGCATGAAATGGATACTATTTTTTCCATACCCCTTTTATATTGTATTATAGAAAGAAAAATCTATCGGCCTCAATGAAAATATAAGTTCAGGAAAAGTGATGGTGTTATAGGTACTGCTTCAGCATAAAGACTTGTATAGTTAGCTTCATCAACGGGAATGCGTGAGTAATTCGAAAATCTTACATTTTCTTTATTCATTATGTTTAAAACAGACAATCCTGCGTCAAGGTGAATTTTACGTTTTAATATCCGGTATATAATTGCTGCATCAAGCCTGGTATAAGGGCCGGTATATTGCACATCTGTTAAAACTGTGGCAGGATCAGGCAATCCTGAACCAAATACATATACAGCTGATAAATGCAATGATTTAATTTTTACCAGCCCTGCGATTTTCAATTCATGCCTTTGATCATATAATGATGGCCTGAATTTTCCGTCAGTGAAATAGGAAAAATTCTCCGTAGTCCTGCTCAATGTATAGGAAACCCAGAAGGTCTGCTGCCTGAACTCTGTTTTTACAAAAAAATCTATACCTTGGGTTTTGCTCTCGCCATCGTATGCATTCATGCCTGATGCCGTTTGCACATACCTTACCAGGCCCTTTGTGTGCCTCATATAACCCTCAATACTGGCTGCTATACCTTTATGGTTAAATGAAATACCGGCAACCGAGCTGCTTGCATTAAGAACAGGAGTAATATCATTGTCACATAAATCCCAG
>JAJUGM010000195.1 GCA_029268165.1 Bacteroidota bacterium | reverse complement strand
TATTTGTATTAACTTGTCTTCATTTAGTATTTTCATGGGAACTTAGTTTTAAGTTGTTTTTAACCCTAAGTTCCCTTTTCTTTACTATTAAAATATTTAAGTTATTAACAACCTGTTAATTAATGCCCGAACTCACGTTAGATTAAGTGTAGAAATCTTCTAAGTTTTACTACTTAACAAATATTACACAAACAGGCAACATTTTACTACCATTACAACCTGTTTTTGTTTTTACTTTTGATAATCCTAAAATATTAATTTTTAAGAAAAAAACTTACTAATTATGATGAAAAAAATGTTTACTTTTTTTAAGACCCTGTATATTCCAAAATGTTGTTTGATGACATTGGTTCTTGGAATATGTCTTTTCATGCAATGGCCACAAATTATTGCCAATAAAAATATGGTACTGCAGGATGAAATCAAACAGGTAACAGGTACTGTTACTGATGCTAACACCGGTGAGCCTCTTCCCGGAGTTTCCATTCAAGTAAAAGGTAGAACCACTGGGACTGTTACTGATATTAACGGAAAATATACGCTTAGCATATCTCCGAAAGATGTTCTTATTTTCAGTTACGTCGGATACCTGAACGAAGAGGTTGTAGTTGGTGAGCAAACAGAAATAAATCTGAAATTAGTACCTGATATCATCGGGCTTGAAGAAGTTGTGGTATTAGGTTATGGCGTTCAGAAAAAAAAGCTGGTAACAGGAGCCACAGTGCAAGTAAAGAATGAAGACCTGTTAAAAAACAATGTAACCCGCCTTGAATCTTCATTACAGGGGCTAACACCGGGTTTGGTTATTGTAAAAAAGTCTGGCCAGCCCGGTTCGGATTTCAATATTAATATACGTGGGATTGGTTCAGTTAATGGTAGCACGCCGCTTGTGCTTGTTGATGGAGTGCCTGGTGACATTAACTTAATTAACCCCTCAGATGTTGAAACGGTTGATGTACTTAAAGATGCTGCTTCTGCTGCCATATATGGTGCTCGTGGTGCCGACGGTGTAATTTTGGTTACCACTAAAAAAGGAAAAACCGGTGTACCTCAGCTTACGTATGATTTCTATTATGGCATTTCCAATGCCCCAAGGAAAATTGATATGCTTAATGCACAGGAATATGCTATGATTATGAATGAGCAATATCGTAATGTTTATCCAACCGGAACCAAAATCCCATTTCCTCAAGAAAAACTGGACAGTATTAACAATCTTGGACACGAAGGAACTGACTGGCAGGAAGAAGCCTATCATAAAAATGCTCCTATACAAAGCCATTACCTTGGCCTTACAGGAGGCAATGAAAACTCAACTTATTCTATTTCATTATCCTATTTGAGCGAAGACGGAATATTTGATTATAAAAATAAATCAAACTTTAAGAGGCTTGGTTTCAGAATTAATTCCGACCATAAAGTAAATAAATTCATTCGTATAGGCGAAAATCTGACTTACGCTCATCGCAAAAGACGTGGCCTTGGCGTAGGAAATATATATGATAACTTTCTTCGTACACTTTTATCAGCCAGCCCGCTAATTGATGTGTACGATCCTAATGAACCTGATGGATTCGGCCGGTCACATTTTTTCGAGGAACAGCTTAATCCTATTGCTGTTATGAACTATTATTATAACAGCATCAACAAATATGATGACATAATTGGTGATGTCTATGTTGAATTGGAATTTATTAATGGGTTAAAATTTAAAACAGATTTTGGTGGGAGCATATTCTTTGAGCATACCTCAAGTGCAACAGATACTTTTACAATAACATCACAAAATTACAACCATGTTCCCGATTACCGGCAATATATGGAAAGACGTTTTTCATATAACTGGGATAATATTTTATCCTATGAAAAAACGATAGGTAAGCACAATCTGCTTGCTATGGTTGCAATGAACGTGCAGGACAACTGGAGGTTTTATGAAGATATAAATGCTAATGCTTTTCTCATACATCCAAACCTTGACCCGGTAATTTCAAATATCTTCTTACAGACTGATATTGTTGGAGATACTGTTTATGTTAAAGGTGACTATGGAAAAACAGATAGCCGTTACTCTTATCTTGGCCGATTGAGTTATAATTATGATGAGCAGTTTCTGGTTACACTTTCTTATCGAAGGGATGGTTCATCACGGTTTGGTAAAAACTACCGGTATGGAAATTTTTATTCGGTTTCAGGAGGATGGGTAGTAACGCGTGCAAATTACCTTGTAACGCCAGCATGGCTCGACTTTCTGAAAATACGGGGAAGCTGGGGCCAGAACGGCAAAGAGCCTAATATGGCCGGCAGGGCATTGGCAACTGTTGGCTCAAGCCAGAGGTCATACTCATTTGGCAATGGTTGGGAAACAGGTATTTCTCCTGATGTAATGCCCAACCCAAATTTAAGATGGGAGGCATCAGAGCAGATTAACGTGGGTTTTGATGCCCGTTTTCTCAGGAGCCTGAGTTTTACCTTCGACTGGTATAAGAAAACTAGCAAAGACTGGATTGTTCCAACCACAGTGGCGGGTATTTCTGGTATTGAAGGAATCAGTAGTGTTAATCCTTATATCAATGGAGGTAATGTTAAAAACTCAGGTGTTGAATTCGAATTAGGCTATATTAAAAATATTGGAATAATCAGGCTGGATTTGCGAGGTAACATGGCATACAACAAAAATGAAGTTACCAATGTTCCCGGTAAAATAATTCATGGGTCCAACAGTGTATTATTCAATGGATCTGAAGAATTCTACCGCGTTCAGGAAGGTTATCCTATAGGTTATTTTTGGGGCTATAAGACTGACGGACTCTTCCAGTCTGCAGAGGAAATTCAGAATTATAAAAATTCTGAAGGAAAACTTCTTCAACCTTCTGCCAAACCAGGTGATGTAAAACGTGTTGACCTTAATGGCGATGGAGTATTAAATGATAAAGATAAAACGATGATAGGTGACCCGAACCCAGATTATATTTATGGACTTTCAATTAATGCTGCTGCAAAGGGTTTTGATTTCTCCATTAATTTTCAGGGAGTTGCAGGTAATCAGGTGGTTATGTGTTACCGCGATGAAGCACGTACCTACTATAACTATACCTCCGATATACTCGATAGATGGCAATGGGTTGATAAGAACCAGAATGGCGTTGTCGAGGAAGGTGAAGGAACCTCAAATACCATACCCAGAGTTACAGGAGGTTTGGAAAACAACAATAATTGGAGAAAATTCAGCGATTTATATATTCATGATGCCGGATTTCTTAAGATAAAAAGTATTAACCTTGGTTATGATTTTGCGAAACTAACCAACAAGTTCCCTGTTAAACAATTCAGGGTTTACCTTTCAGCAACCAATCTGCTTACCTTAACCAAATATAAGGGTCTTGATCCAGAAGTTGGTTATGGTTCTTATTACGATTCATCCGGACGACTAGTAGATGCCTATGCCTCAGGTGTCGATCTGGGATTTTATCCTTCTGCCCGCACTTATTTAATTGGCCTGAATGTCAAATTTTAAAACTGAAAAATCATGAAAAAAATATGCATAATACTCACCCTTGCTATAGTAGTTATTAGCTGCAGTGAGAATTTTCTTGAAAGATACCCGCATACCTCACTGGTAGTCGAAAACTTTTATAAAACCCCTACTGATGCTTCACAGGCATTAACTTCAGTATATAACATGCTGCTTCGTGATGACTGGTGGAGTGCTTTTCTTATGTCCGAAGCCTCATCTGATAACTGTAGCGGAGGGGCAGGAACGGGCGATGGCGGACATTATCAGCGCTGGGACAGACATTTGCAATGGCCTGAAACTAATGCCAATCAGGAAATCTGGAAGACTTATTTTGGTGGCCTATATAGGGCTAATATTTACATTGAAAATGAAAAACTGGTTAACTGGACAGGTAAAGAATCTTTACGAAAACAGTATCTTGCCGAGGCACGCTTTCTAAGGGCCTATTTTCATTATTACCTCACGCAGGTTTTTGGAGAAATACCTATTATTAATCATCCGCTTACTCCGGATGAAATTCCTGCACGATCACGCGCCGAAGATTTATACAAGTTTATTATTGATGACCTGAAATATTGCGCTTTTAATGGTCTGTCAGCACCTTATGGACAAATGGAGGCTGCAAACTGGGCCAGAGCAACTAAATGGGCGGCTGAAACAATGTTAGCAAGGGTTTATTTATTTTATAGCGGGTATTATAATGATGCAACTATTGGCGCTTTTAATGCCGATAGTGCCCGCTTTTTTATTGATGATGTAATTATTAATAGTGGTCATGATCTTGTTCCTGAATTTGCAAGTCTTTGGAAAGTACCAGCTATCTCGGAACTTGGTGATTTAAGCCACTATGCAGGTGAAGTTAACCCTGAAGTAGTATGGTCTATCAGGTTTGAGTCAACCGGTAACCCTTCTCAATGGTTACAAAGAATGATAGGTCCACGTGGTACAAATATTGACCCTTACGGACAAGGATGGGGCGCTACTCCAGTTATGCCTACTTTATGGAATAAATATAATAATGCCGATAAACGGAAGACAGCTACTATTTTATCATGGAATGATGAAGGTATTGTATATGATTATGTCTCCCAGCAACAATCTAAATATAATGGTTATAATAATAAAAAATATGATATTTTTTCCACAGGCGGACAACCAGAAGTTAGTGACTGGCAACAAAATGGTTCTGAAGATTTTATTATTATAAGATTTGCTGATGTGCTTCTTATGGGAGCCGAACTTCATCTGCTCACCGGTGATAATAATGGTGCAATTACATATTTTAATCGTGTTCGTGCAAGGGCTTTTGGTAACGACAGCCATAACCTTTCTGACATAACCATTAATGACATTATGAATGAACGCCAGCTTGAACTTGCATGCGAAGGATTACGTTACTGGGATATCCTGCGCTCATGCAAGAGCGATTTTTCAAAACTTGCCACTATTCTTACTTACATTGACGAAACAGACGGAGGCGATTTTTCACAAACAGCTGACGTTTACAGCCTCGATGTTGACGGTAACAACTTTATTCCTTCAAAAGGGCTCTTCCAGATCCCTCAAAACGAAATCGACCTGATGAAAGGAATTATTGAACAAAATGAAGGATTTGAATAGAATCATAATATTAATAGTATTTCTGGTTTTAAGGAGAAAGCTTATTATTGCTTTCTCCTTATTTGTCTTACGCTAAATATATAACTTTAAGTATTTTTTTTAACTTTACTTGTTGCGCTAATTCTACTATTTATTCCTGATAATTAACCATGAATTAATTTATCAGGAAAATAATTAGTCAGGATACCATGTATTACGTCCACAAAGATTATTCAGGCTCCTGGTTATGCATAACAAATTCAAGCGGAGCAGTAGCTCAGGAGCGCAGCTTCGGTGCATGCATGCAAACCGTATCCCGTTTTCATCGGGAGAAGGTTGGGGGCCGCAGGCGTAACCCTTCTGACTGGTCTTATACAGGCCTTCCCTCGTCATATAAATTTTCACGTGGCTACACTAATCACGAATATCTTGATAAATTTGGGCTTATTAATATGCCTGCCTGCCATATCCCGATTTCATCGGGAGGAGGCAGAAACGGCCGTATGTACGACCCTGTAGTAGGAAGGTTCCTGAGCCCGGATAACTTCGTGCAGACACCTGGCTTTACCCAAAGCTACAACAGATATGCTTATTGCCTCAATAATCCTTTGAAGTACACAGACCCAAGTGGGGAAAAATGGAAATGGTGGCAGGTTGCTTTATTGGAAGTGTTAACAGGTGGAGGAGTCTCTATAACTTCCACAATTGCCGGAACTACAATACTAACTACAGCTATAGGAGCACAAACTACGGCTCAAACAATAGATTTGATGGTAAGCAGTACGAAAATGTCAATTAATTTAGTTAAAGACATCTTTAATCCTGGCGACCATATTTATGAAGATGACAGCTGGATTTTTGAGGATATGTTTAACTGGCATAAAATTGAATTTGGCATGATCAATCAAACCAGAGATATGTTCAGATATGATAAAAGTGCAACTGGTGAAGAAAAATTTATGCAAACTATAAATACTCTTTTTGGAGGCGAATTACTCCAAACCATGGTTGGGAATTCTTTTGCTCACTTACAAAATATTAGAGGTAATATTGACAAAATAGGCTATTATGAAGGAAGGACTACTATACGGGTAAAAGAGAATTCTTTTAAAAAATATAGCGGCGTATCTCATGGACATTACCTATTTGGCGAGGAAATGGCTTTAAATCCAAACGATACAGAATATGACGTTGATTTATTTGCCCATGAGTTCGGGCATACTTATCAAAGCCGAATAGCAGGTCCATCATATTATCTAAATTGGGGAATCCCAAGTGGCCTATTAGATAAAGATTATCCTGAAGATGATGCCGATTATAGAGCACATGAGAATTTAGGGATATGGCCGCATACTGATTATTGGGGAAATCCGATTATTACGGAAACTACTCGTATGAATTTTTGGGATCTTATGGCTGGTCCATTCTCCATATTCTGGTATTATTAGTGTATAGTTTAATAAATAAATATTGATTATGAAAATCTATAGATTAT
>JAJUGM010000194.1 GCA_029268165.1 Bacteroidota bacterium | reverse complement strand
TTTCCAAGGTGGCTTGAATGCCATTCTCCGAAGCTTCTTTTATTATCCGAAGCTTCTCTTCTTTGCTAAAAGTTCTCTTTTTCATGTCCATAAAAGTATAGTTTTTTTTCAATACTTTTGTCTGGCTTTTTTGGGGGCTAATACATAAGTCCGAAAAAGAAAATATCTCCGATAAAGAACTCGACGAACTGCTTAAATTGGTTGGCCTGTTATAATAAAAACCCGGTGTTGAGCCGGGTTCTTTTTATCTTCTAAGTGCATTGGCAATGTAACCGTTAATGAGCGGGGAGGCAATGCTTAATTGGCGGGTAGTTGTTCTTGAAAAAATAGTTTTAGCTTTTTGCTATTATAAAAAAGAAAAATACACATCCAAAGTATAGTATAACCAACATTGCTTAAAATTATATATAACAGCGATGACTCAGTATTGTGTAATGATATATAAGCGTAATACTTATCAATACTCGTAAATATCCACAAAAAAGGTAATAACCACAGAAAAAAACTCCTAGCATTTTCCTTTCTAAATGCGAGCCTAATTATTTGAACCCCTGCAATAATTGATAAGATTGCATATAAAACAGATACCGAAACATTCAATCCAAAGGGTACATCCTTCATGACCAAATATGAATTATCAGACAAGCCTAATACCATTCTCCTTAAATTTCCTGCAACTGTGATAAAAACGTATAACGTTATTAGGCTGTTTAAAATCTTAATTAACAACCATTTCTTACCGTCCTTTTTATAATACAAAAAAGATATGGGTAATATAAAAACTATATATAGTAAAACACTATAAATCATTTTAATAGAAATTATAATATAGATTTCCTTCCGTTTTTGGATTTGGATTAGGTTTAGGATCCGGCTTTGGTTCAGGTTTTGGCTTAGGCTTAGGTTTTGGTTTAGGTTCTCGTTCTGGTGGATCTTTAATAGCTTCTTTAATCTGATCAAATAACAATTTGAATAGCTTCACCTCAATTTGGATATTAGGGGGGACGTCTTGTGGATTAGTTCCTGTAGGTGTAAATGCATTTATAACTGATATTACATAGTAATAAATGTTAGGATTTGAAACATATATTTTTTGTAGTACTTCTGCTGTGAGAACACCAGAATTATACGCTTTTAATATTGCATTGGCTAAATATGGAGAAGAAGTCTCCCATAAGGTTACAATTGCATTTGCAAGATAAGGTCCTGCAATGTATCCTCCAGCCCCCACAGTTACAAGTCCTATTAATCCGATTGCATATGCTTTATCTGATTTTTCCATAGCAGCGACAACCTGAGGATTGGGTTCCTCACCTCGTTTTCTTTTTGCTTCAATGTATGCTTGAGCTTGATTAGCATAATAATAATCTGCCGGTTCAAGGCCATCCAAATCTTTGTACCTTATTGGAGAATTACCTGCGTATTGATATGGAGATAAATCCGGGAATTCACTTGCTATAATATCTACCGAGTGGAACCTCCCCAACTGCGGGTCATACATCCGTGCGCCGTAATCGTACCAGTTGTAATCATAATCATTGTATAATTCTTTCCCGTTGTAAAGGTATGGATTTTTGTTAGTGGCGTAATTGGTACGCTCTGCCATAAGCATGCCAAAACTGTAGTAATTGTTGGTCTGCACTACCTGCGGTGTGCCGTTGTTATTGATAAATGCTACCCGCACATTGCCAAGGTGGTCTTTGATGTGGTATTCATATTGGTATGAACTGCCATCGGGTATGGCCCGGCCTTCGCCGGTTATTATGTATCGTAATACGCCGCTTTCATAAACAAACGGGCCCGCGTAATCCGTATTATCATAACGCAGCTTGCGGCCCGTGGCATTGTATGATATTCTTACATTACTCACTGAACAATAATAATAGGCTAAATTTAAAAATTTGTATTTAAAGCCGGAATCGATGAACAAACAAATTCATCCGGGCGGGTAAAAATTCTTGTTGTAGGAATTCTGGTATGTAAGATTGAAAAGTGATGGGGCTTTGCCCCAAGCCCCACATCCTTTTTTGTCCTGACACAAATAAGGATGCAAAAAAAGTCAAGGCTGAAGCAGTTTTCCCTAAAAACTACGGCTCGCCGGGCATACGCAATACAACAGATAGCAAGGCTGATATGCAATTTTCATACGTTATAAATCACTGATCATTATTCTTAAATCCATTAAATGAATAAACTATACAAAGCCATTATGAGAATTTACAGATAATTACGTCCCGGCATCCAGTCTTCCGCCCCTTACGGTTGCACCAAGTACAATACCTGCGCTCAGCAGCACAATGTTTTTAATAATATACTGGCCTTCAATGGTCAGTGAGTAGGGAAAAACATGAAAGACTTCTTTCGGGAAAAGAAAAAGCGGGAAAAAGGTACCAATCATTTGCAGATAAAGTAATAATAAAGTTTCTCTTAGAAAAACCTTAAATATGAGTCCTAATCCGATTAGTACTTCCCAGGTGGCAAGCCCGTAAATAATAATTTTGTCCGGTACCAGGTTAAAAGTTATGGCACTGATGGTTTTTATTGCAAGACCTTCAGCAGGACTCAGCCCTTCGAAGTACTTAAGAATTCCGAACCAGAAAAATACAATGCCAATACTCATACGCAGCAAAAACAAACCGTTTGAAGCCATCCAACGGGTAATAGCAATGTCGGCTTTATTCAAAGTTTTATTATTTAATTTCATATCCCATACTTTAATAAATAAACAAGACAGCTATTTTGATAGTTCAGTGTGGTAAATAATTTTGCTTAAGTTTATTCTATATACCATGTAATTTTAGCTTTCAGTTCAAAACTGTCGTTACGATTTACGAATTAAGAAAGTCAAGCTGCAGTATTTATTTTGTACAATATGCATCATAAATATTAAATTGTCATACTTCATTCTTATATCTATTTGAATCTATTGATGTTTATCAACTTAAATAAAAAGAAACGAAGTTGCTTTGGGATGCAACTTCGTTTATCGGTTGTCTAAAAAGACAGTTATTAACCACTAAACTACAAAACTTATTTTTTTAACGGATTATTAACCCTTCCAATAAACAGGATTGCTCCGGTTTCCTTTTCCTTTATAACAAACAGGAAAGGCCTGTTGATATGTAAATATACCGGCCCGTCATCAATGATTGATGTTTCAATAAATTCAATTACTGTTACAGCTGCTGCTTCAGTGCCTTCTTCTTTAACTTCAACAAATGTTTTATGTATTACTTTGGATATAACAATACCACGAGTAGGATCAATCTTTGAAAAATCGGCACCGGCTGAAAAAGCAATCCCCATGCCCATATCCGTAAGGTCATCATTAAGCAGCTTGTTATATTCAAATTTAAAACGCGGCAAATGCAATACAACTTCTTTTTCAGATAATTGAGCCATCCATTCGCTCCAGCTCTCAGGATTTAACTGTGCTATCAAATCATCGGTAGTTTTGTCATCTTCAGGCAGTAAAACAACCATACTGAAATTTCCAGCACCGTAAGGTAGTTCAACTGCCGAAAAAAGTTCATTGCTGAGATATTTAAATGTATCCTGCTGTTGCATCGTTGGAACCTGAATAGTAGAGCCATCTTTAAGGTAAAAAGGCAAATCCGAAGTTTTTTCCTTTTCAAATGCCGATTTCCAGATACCTTTGAAATAAATAGCATTGATGATATACATTATTGCATCTCCAGGAATGAACTCAAGCACTTCTTTAATTTTATCATGTGTTTTATCAGCAACCCAAGCATTTATTATGTCTTTGGCAGCATTATTAAATACCATGGAGGTTACCTCAGCATCGTAATAGGTTTTATTGGTATTAATAAAATCAGGCAATATTTCAACGTCATTACGGTACCATATAGAATTAGCGATTTCGAGTAAAACTTTCGGGTCAAGCTGTTTAAGGGCATCAATCAGGCTTTTGTATGACTGATTGATTTCTTCGGCAGTCAATCCGTTTTTTCTGAGTGTTTCTTCCATGGCAGTCCTGGTTTCACCGTCGGCGCCATTATATGCCATTCCTAAAGCTAAAGCAACACTGGTGGGAGATATAAACACATTATCGTTTGTATCATCATTTGCCAGTATGCGTTTAAACAAATCAAAACCAAACTGATTATCAGCTTCGATTATCTGTTCAGTGGTTTTGGTTATGTTTATTTTCTTATATTCCTGATTTTGATTATCCTGCTTCTCGCATGAAACAATAACCAGCGTAATGATAAGGCTAATTATAATTTTTGTTTTCATGATTGTTTTGTTTAAAGGTTAAATTACTACGAATATTTCCGATATAAGATGAAAAAACATAAAATCAGGTTGCGTACGGCGCAATAAATTTTTTTAATTTCATTTGTTATAAGACATTTCCCCAAAGGATACAATTGTTCAGTAATATTTTATACATATTACGCAACCTTTTAGAGTAAAATTACATCTGATTATCAGTTTTTGGGTGCACAGGGGTTAAACAGTATGGCAAAAAAGATTTTAATTTTGTAAATATTATTATTACTGTTGGCTGACACACTGCAACATATCATCAACGGCTGCCGTGAGAGGAATCCCCTTGCACAGAAAGAATTATATGAATTATTCAAATCAAAGATGTTTGGTATTTGTTTACGATATGCAGGAAATTACGATGATGCCCAGGATATATTACAGGACGGGTTTATAAAAGTATTTGAGAAGATTGACCAGTTTGGTTTCAAAGGTGCTTTTGAAGGATGGCTGAGGCGAATCATGGTCAACACAGCGCTGGAAAAGTATCGTTCAAGTTATCAGGTAATTAATATACATGATAATGTGAAAGAAATTAATAACGAATTTGCAGATGATTTCTCAACCGATATTGATGCACATGAATTATTAAGATTCGTTCAGGAATTGTCTCCCAAATACCGGATTGTATTTAACCTTTATGCTATTGAAGGGTATTCTCATAAAGAGATAAGCGATTTACTTGGCATAAGTGAAGGAACTTCCAAGTCAAATCTTTCAAGAGCCAGGGATATATTAAAAGAGAAAGTGAACAAGTATTATATGAAATCGGTTAAAACAATATAACCATGGGAAGTGCAGCAGAAAATTTCGATGCCTTTTTTAAAAACAGGCTTGAGCGTTTTGAAGAACCTCCTGGCGATCAGGCATGGGAAAACATTGCTGAGAGGCTGGGCCATAAACGCAGAAGAAGAATGGTTGCTTTTTTTATCCGGATAGCGGCCGGAATGGCACTGATAATCTCTTTAAGTGTTGGATATTACTTTTATACTCATCACAGAACAATTGATGTGCCGTCATTAACCAACAGGGCAAACGAAGACAAAACTACCGGAATGCATAATAATGGCATAAGCAATAACCTGACCCCTGTTACCGTCCATGATAATATATCAGGTAAATCAGATAAATCCGATGCTTACGCGCGGGAAGAAAAAATAAGTATTCAATCATCAGAAAGTGTTTCAGCAGTTCAGTCGCTCGACCCCGGGAAAAAAGAAGTCGTTTATGAAAATAATCGTGAAACGGAGAACTTGGTTATAGTTCAGCATAGTGATTTGGAAATTTACAGACAGGGTTTTACCGGTAATAAGCTTCATCAGATAGCACCTGTTGAAGCACATATTGCGCAAATCAAGAAGGATAATATGATTACAATAAGCCAGGCTAAGCCTGAACCTCAGTTTTCAGAAACGGATCTGATAGCCTTACAGAATATGGAGGATTTGAAAGGCAGAGATGAAGAGAGGAAACAGAAAGATAAATGGATGTTGGGAGGACAGGTTGCACCGTTATATACCTACCGTATGTTGAGCTCTGACCGGCTAAACAATAGTGATATTAATGTATTGAATGAAAACGAAAAAGGTGTTTTTGCTTATGCCGGAGGTATATGTTTTGCCTATCTAGCCAGCAACAGGTTGTCGGTGCAGACAGGTGTTCAGTATTCAAAATACGGCCAGGAAAAAGTTGCTCAAATTGACGTTGTCAATACTAATTATCAATATTTTGAAAATGGTAAAATATTTTCACTTGGCGGTGATCAGGTTTATCAGGTTACCATAAGGAATTCAACAGGCACAATTAGCAGTCCAACAAGTCAAAATAAAAATGTATATGCCGGTTCAATCTCAAACAGTGACCGGTTAAATACGAATTATTTAGATTTTCCGGCAGTTGAAAAAGACCCTCAATATGGTACTACTGAAAATATGCCGGTTTATCAATATTTCGATTTTCTTGAAATACCTTTGATAGTTAAATATAAAATTATTGACAGCAGAATAAATATGAACCTTTCAGGAGGTTTGAATGCCAATATTCTGGTTGGTAACAAAGTAATAATAGAAAATGATAACATGGATATTTACAGAAAAACAACCAATATAAACAAGGTAAATTATAGCAGCATAGCAGGCATTGGTATTGAATATTCCTTAAATACTAATCTTTTTTTGAATTTTGAACCGCGATTTATTTATTACCTTAATGATATTAATGAAAACGTTGGCGTTAATGTGCATCCTTATTCCTTTGGTGCATTTGCGGGGATAAGTTACCTGTTTTAAAATATCTTCAGTCTCTGCCGGGGTATTATTGCATTACAAAAATTTATTTAAATACGGATT
>JAJUGM010000193.1 GCA_029268165.1 Bacteroidota bacterium | reverse complement strand
GGAGTTTTTTATTTTATAAATATATGATTTTATGCTCACACTTGCTTTAATTCGTGAAGAAACTGAAGAGGTAATCAGGCGATTAAAAGTAAAAAACTTTAATGCTGAACATATCGTCAGTCGCATTATTGAATTGGATAAAAACCGGCGTTCACTGCAACATCTTCAGGACTCCAAACAAGCTGAATTAAATAAAATTTCGAAAGAAATCGGGATACATTTTAAAGAAGGTCGTAAACAGGAAGCTGAAATGTTACGACAAAAAACGGCCGACCTTAAGGAAGAAATAAAAGAAATAAACCAGCAGTTTGAAAAAAATGACATGGAACTCCATAACCTTCTGATTCAGTTGCCCAATTTACCCCACCCCTCAGTTACCCCAGGCCGTGGGGCAGAAGATAACATTATTGTACGTGAAGGAGGAAAACAACCTGAATTAGATGATAATGCCCTGCCACACTGGGATTTAGCTAAAAAATATGATATTATCGACTTTGAACTTGGTAATAAAATTACTGGCGCAGGATTCCCATTGTATAAAGGGAAAGGAGCTAAACTTCAACGGGCGCTTATCAGTTTTTTTCTTGATGAAAATGAAAAGGCAGGATATACTGAATTTATGCCACCCCTAATGGTAAATCAGGATTCAGGATTTGGAACCGGCCAGCTGCCTGATAAAGACGGACAAATGTATTATGTAAATGCCGATAATTTTTATCTGATTCCAACTGCAGAAGTGCCTGTTACAAATATATACAGGGATGTAATATTAGAAGCCGATGTTTTTCCGGTTAAAAGCACTGCTTACACCCCTTGTTTCAGGCGCGAAGCAGGCTCATACGGCAAAGACGTGAGAGGACTAAACCGCCTCCATCAGTTTGATAAAGTTGAAATTGTCCAGATACAACACCCTGACAAGTCATACGAATCGCTTGAAGAAATGGTAGCCCATGTAGAAAGCCTTATACGCAAACTCGAATTGCCTTACCGTATTGTTAAACTATGCGGCGGAGATATGAGTTTTACTTCTGCACTTACTTACGACTTTGAAGTATTTGCCGCTGCCCAGAAACGCTGGCTCGAAGTAAGTTCAGTTTCAAACTTCGAATCATTCCAGGCTAACCGATTAAAACTGAGATTCAGGGAAGCAGGCGATAAAAAAACAAGCCTCGCACATACACTGAACGGAAGTGCACTGGCCTTGCCGCGAATTGTTGCCGCTTTACTTGAAAATAATCAAACCAGGAAGGGAATTATACTGCCGAAAATCCTGCATGGTTATACAGGATTCAGTATTATAGATTAATCACTGTCTCCCCCTGTCTAATCTTCCACTTTCATCGCCAGCTCCATAATACGCTGGTCAATTTTTAGGCCCTGTTTTACTGCATTGCTTTTCTTCATTTCAAACTTAATTGTATTCTCCAATACAAGAAAGTTAATGGCAGCACCCTGCTTCAGTAAACCTTCTTTTTCAGTAACTATCAGGCATGGTTCATTCTGAAGTTTCTCCATGATCTGTGGTAAATAACGGCTATGCCAGAAACCAACGAACATAATCTGGCACCTTTCTACTTCTGAAGGGTTTGAAATACTTTTTATTACTATATTCTGACTGCCTACTTTTTTCATACCTGAAATCTGCTTCAGTTCTTTTGCCACTGACTCATGGCCTAATACTGTTATTACAAAATCGCCGGTTTTTGCATTTTCAGGCCAGTCAAAAAACTTGGTGAAATTATATAAGAATAAACCAATATATTTTTCTTCCTGCGAATACACATGCTGAACAGTTATTATCAGGAAAACAATTACGGTTTGAAGGATTCTTTTCGTCATAGTCATTATTTCTCAATTGAAAATTTTATTTCTTTTTCAGATTTATTTTTTAATACATCAGTTGCAATAATTTTTATAATATAGTTACCAGGCAACAGGTTTTTAATAGGAAGTTCGCTCTTTAACGGCCCGCCGTTAACCGCATACTGAATGATTTCCCCGCCTGATTCCTTGTCTGTTGCTCCAAGATAAATCTGGGTATTGGTCGGATATATGGTATATTCCTCATCCCTCACCTGTTTTGAACCAATGGCCAGCACACTATACTGGTAATGAATATCAGGCGGTAAAAGGTCAACGTAAAACTCAACCGTCTTTTCTTCTGATTTATTATTTACTTTGTCAGTTGCATAAAATTGTATTTTATGTAAACCAACATCCTTTATTGTGAAAGGTTTTTCATACTTTTCAAATGCTCCGTTATCAGTTTTATAAAAAATACTGTTCAGTCCTGATTCACTGTCATTCCCCTGCAAAATGAAAAGAATATCTTTCCCTACGTATATTGTATCTTTCTTGCTGTATTTAAGGCCGGTCATTGTGAGATTGACAACAGGCGGCTTTGCATCAACATAAACCCTTAATGATGCGGGAACTGATGAATTTCCGACAAAATCAACCGCTTTATAGTAAATATATTGAAGGCCGTGATTACTGATTTTTACAGGATTGCTATAAACCCCATTCAGCGCATTGCTATTGATACTGTAAAAAATGTTTTCAACACCCGATTTGTCATCATCAGCGCTGAATAATATCTGCGTTCTGGGAGAAATAAACACATAGGCGCCTTTTGCCTGATCTCCTTCAATGGAACGGTTCACGACAGGTGGCGCATTGTCAATATAAAATTCAAATATGATCTTTTCACCTTTATCCTTATTGCCGGATGACTTTTGAGAAACAATATTGCCTATTGTTTTTGGGGTCTCTTTGTTTCCCGGGAAGTCAACAGCATAAAATGAAATCTGCGTTTTTCCGTCGGCCAGCTTGCTTGCCGGTATAGGTGCAGTATAAGGATATTCATTACCCTGGTTAATTCTGTAAAATATTGTTTTAACTCCCGATAATTCATCGGAGGCTGACAGGATAATTTTAGCATTCGGAGATATAAAATTTCCGTTTTTCAGGCCATCAATATTAAAGGTCGAAACAGGCGGAGTATTGTCTATAAATACAATTTTTTCTTTAGGTTCTTCATAATTGCCAACCTTATCGGTTGAATAATATAAAAGATTATACTTCCCGTCCTGTTCGATTATAAAGGGTTTCAGGTATTTCTCATAAGCTTTGCCATTAATAGAATAAAATGTGGACAAAACGCCTGAAACTTCATCATCTGATGCAAATGCAACTTCAACTTTTCCGTTATAAAATACTTTCCCTTCGCGCGCCACAGAATTACTACCTGAAAACTTTGCAGTTGTTACAGGTGGCTTACTGTCGGCATATACTTCAAATATTATATCCTGTAAAGGATAGACAACTTCCTTTGTTACTGTATCAACAGCCCATGGTGACCTTACGGTGTTAATTCCTTCGGTATCAAAGTACATCGGGTTGCTGTATTGCTTTGAACTGTCACTCATAAGCCTGTAGGCAGGGGCATTGTCATCCGGGGATACAGACAACCATAAATAAACAGGTAGCTTTTTGTTGATGTATAATTTGCCGTCTTCTGCCTTAAAAACCCGGGGATTTTCTTTTATTATTTCCTGGCTGAAAACAATTCCCCGGCCAAATAGAATAATCAAAATGATTATTAGTAGCTTTTTCATAGTATAGTATAGTATTGTATTGTATTTCAGAATAGTTTAACGTGGATATTTATAGTTGGTTTCATTTTTGATATTTTGTTTTGTCAGTTAATTTATTATTATGATGAGAGAAATATTTATTATGATAAAATTAGTTATTTTAAACCCCATTTGACATATTAAGATAAGAATAGTTCATTAGCTATAAGATAGCATGATTGTTAAAAACAACAACATTGCCCTGCTATATGCAGGCCTGGCAGTGTTATGCTGGTCAACTGTGGCTGTGGCCTTTAAGCTATCGCTCAGGTATTTAAGTGCAGCACAACTTTTATTTATTGCCAACCACACAGCCTCTCTGGCTCTGATCATTCAGGCAATTTTAAATAATAAATGGAGGCAGTTTTTTGCACAATCAATAAAGCAAACTATTAACTCAGGAATACTTGGACTTTTAAATCCGTTTTTTTATTATCTTATTCTTTTTAAGGCATATTCTGTATTACCAGCTCAGGTGGCACAACCCATCAATTTTATCTGGCCAGTAATGCTTGTTTTATTATCCATACTGCTGCTAAAACAAAAAACCCGGTTAATCAGTGTAGTTGCTATGGCGATAAGTTTCAGCGGTGTATTCTTACTATCGCTACAGGGCTCATTTACCGGTTTGAATATTCATCAGCCTTTTGGCGTCTTGCTTGCCTTATCATCATCAGTGATTTGGTCATTATACTGGATTTTAAATCTGAAAGACAAGCGTGATGACCAGGTAAGATTATTAACCAGTTTCTTGTTCTCTTCGTTGTTTATATCGTTATGGTGCAGCCTTACCGGAGAATTAAAAACCATTTCAACAGCTGGAATTCTGCCAGCTGTTTATACGGGATTATTTGAAATGGGGATAACGTTTGTATTCTGGATTAAAGCATTGCAATATGCAACTTCCACTGCAAGAGTATCTAATCTTATTTACATGACGCCATTTTTATCATTGATATTTATTCATTTAATATTGCATGAAACCATTTATTTTACCTCTGTTGCAGGCCTTGTGTTAATAATTACAGGCATTATTATTCAACAATCTATGTCGGAAATGAAGGCATAATAAAAAAAAAACGATATTTGTAGTTAAATTATTTATGGTTTCATTTAAGTTAATTTGCTCAATGAAAACACTGGTTATTCTTAAAAGACTGTTTATTGTTGCTTTACTTGTTCTTGTTGTTTCATGCAGTAAAAATGATGATGACGACTTTGATAAAATAGCGGTAAACCGGGAAATATATTATTACATGCTTGATATATATCTCTGGTATGAATACCTTCCTGCTGTTAATTTCGCCGATTATGCCACACCCGAAATCTTTCTTGAGGCTTTACGTTATAAGCCGCTTGACAAGTGGAGTGCTGTTCTGACAAAAGAAGAATTTAACCAGTATTTTGAGGAAGGCAAGATGATAGGACATGGTATGTCGCTTGCTGTTGATGAGCTGAATAAAATAAGGATAGCTTTTGTTTACAGATCAACTCAGGCATACAACAATGGCGTAAGAAGAGGATGGATAATTAACAAAGTAAACAATACTTCTGCAACCCCTGAAAACGTTATGTCTCTTTTGGGTAACCAGGAAATTGGTATCAGGAACAATATAGAATTCCTGAATGAAAAAAATGAATCAGTTACTTTAAACCTGACAAAAGAAGAAATAGCTATTACGCCTGTTTTATATTATGATACAATTAAATGGAACAATGAGGTTATTGGTTATATGGTTTTTCAGGATTTTATTGATGCAGCGAAAACCGAGCTTGACGAGGCTTTTAACTTTTTCAGCCAGACAGGCATAAATGATCTGATAATTGACATGCGATATAATGGCGGAGGAAGTGTTGAAGTGGCCCAATATCTTGCCGGATGGATTTTAGGTAAAGATTTTCAGGGTAGCCCCCTTGTAAATTTCAAGCATAACATTAAAAACAGCCGCTATGACACAACAATGAATATACCTGCAAAGGCAAATGGTTTATCATTAAACCGTCTCTGCTTCATAGGTACCCGAGGCACAGCTTCAGCCAGTGAACTGGTAATTAATGGTGCAAAACCTTATGTTGAGGTTTATCTGGGAGGCGATTCCACACATGGCAAACCAGTTGGCATGTATGCTCTACCTCTTAACAGCGCTGATTATGTTTTGCTGCCCGTTTCATTCAGATATACCAACGCCAATAATGAAGGTGATTTTTATTACGGGATCGCGCCCGATTTTGCTTCACCTGACGATATTACAAAAGATTTCGGCAACCCGGAGGAGAATTCACTTGAAAGCATGCTGAATTACATAACAACCGGGACAGCATCATTCAAAGATGAAAAAAGCGCCGGGAAAGTAACTTTCATTGAAAGAACTGACCCTATTGGAAAATATCTGAAAGCCTTTTAACCTTGAATAATACAATACTTGGCATCGACCCCGGAACCAATATTATGGGATTCGGTATAATTAAGACCCAGAACCGTGAGCCCTCTCTCATTACTTTTGGTTGCCTTGAAATGCAGCAGCATAAAGATTATTATGAAAAACTTCGTTGCATTTTTGAGCAAGTACTTGATTTAATAGACAGATATAAACCCGTTGCCATGGCTATAGAATCACCTTTTTATGGCAATAATGTCCAGTCGATGCTAAAGCTTGGCAGGGCACAGGGCGCAGCTATTTCAGCAGCGTTATACCGTTCGGTACCGGTTTTTGAATATGCTCCCCGGAAAATTAAACAGTCGATAACCGGTTATGGAAATGCCTCAAAGCAACAAGTTGCTTCACTACTGCAAAAATTGATGAAATTTGAAGATATGCCTGAAAAGCTCGATGCAACTGATGGCCTTGCAGTAGCAGTTTGTCATTTTTACCAGCAGGGAAATACCACTTCTCCCGGTAAATATAAAGGATGGACTGATTTTATAAAAAAGAACCCTCAACGGATCGGTTAATTTAGCCCATCTGTGTCCGTTAAAAAAAATTTATTGTTTATAAAGCAAAATAAAAAT
>JAJUGM010000192.1 GCA_029268165.1 Bacteroidota bacterium | reverse complement strand
TACCATTTCAGCATAAACCTGCATGCAGCCTCCGGCACTGGTACTACCCGCAAGCGTAAGAATAGTGGTGCATTCTTTATCACTGAGCATTTTCATCAGTATATCCGCTGCATTTGCTGTATCACGTGAAGAGAATGACATCTTTCTCATCGAGTTAATTATAGGAGTCGAATCAAATGATTTAATATCAATATGTTCAATCGTTTCCTTCAGTAAATCACGTTTTGAAATCATGGCTTAAAAATTTTTGCAAACTTATAATTAAACATGAATAAATCATAATATTTTAATTTTTTAGCATATTTTTTTAATATCATACTTAAAATCATATTATTATGAATAATTATTCAAACAAAAAGATGCGTTATTCCTGGTTAAAAACAAAAATTTTAGGAAGTTGTGGGAAAAATTGTTTGACAAAGTAACAAGGCCTTATTATCTTTGCATTCAGTTAAGGTTCTTTTCTTAATTCACATCAAAATCAAGCCATATGGATAAATGCAAATGCATTAAGCAATTTGATGACAAAGAGATATCATTTTGCGAAAACTATTTCTATGATTACGACTACATTCCAACTGTGGCTGATCACTCGGCCGCTTACCGTGTGTATAATAACATGAAATCATTCAGACATTTTTCACTTATTGAGTTTAAACAATATTTTAAAATTTACTGATTTCAGTATCTTATTTTTATATGAATAATTCTGAAAAAGCAAATTTTCAGGATTTTCTTATCTTATTTTATGTTATTTCAGATCATCAATATTCAATTGTAAAGCAACACATTTTTCCAATGGCGGTCATTAGAAAAAAAAGCTGATGACAAATCCGGGTTACACCTTTACTTTTTTTTGCATTCTTTTTGTGTCAGGACAAAAAAGGATGTGGGGCATGGGGCAAAGCCCCATCATCATATACTAATTACATACCAAAATTCCTCTAACAATAATATGTATTCACCTGTATAAATTTGCTTATTCATCGTACTTGGGTTTATTCATCATACTTGGGTTAAACCTCAGGAAGAAGTTACTATGCTGAACCAAAAATATATTGTATTTTTATCAAAAAATTATTTTTATGCATCAATCTGATCGTCGCAACTTTATTAAAAATGCTGCGGGCTTGCTGGTTTCAGGCGTCATGAGCAAGCCTTTGCTCGAAAATTTAACTTATAATCAAACCGGGCATTATAAAAAAGATGACCTGATTATTCGTAAACTCGGGCGTACCGGTATTCAATTACCTATAGTAAGCATGGGTGTTATGAATGCCAATAATCCCAACCTTATCAGGGCTGCTATTAATGCCGGCATCAGGCATTTTGATACCGCATGGGTTTATCAGGGCGGAAACAATGAAAAAATGATCGGCAATGTATTAAAGGAAATGGCCATTAACAGAGGGGAAGTTGTACTGGCTACCAAGGTTTTGCTTGACCGTAATTCTCAGCAAGCAGGCGATGGCAACATAAAAAAGAAAAATTTTATGGATCGTTTCGCTGAAAGCCTTCAACGATTACAAACAGATTATGTTGATATTCTTTATTATCACGATGTGTGGAATGTTGATCAGGTTATGGATCCATATATAAAAGAGGCTTTCCAGCAACTTAAGGACGAAGGTAAAATTAAAGCTGCCGGTTTTTCATCACATGTTTACTGGCCCGAAATAGTTCGTAAAGCCGCTGATGATGGCTTTTACGATGTTCTGTTGTTGTCGTTCAATTATGCTATGAGTAATGATAACAACACGGTTGATGCATTAAAATATGCTGCTGCAAAAGGAATAGGGATTATCGCAATGAAAACACAATGTCAGCAGGCATGGTACAAACAAAATGTTCCGGCCGAAGCTCAGGCTTTTTATGAAGGGAAAATAATGCATGGCGCCTTGCTGAAATGGGTGCTTACACATGATTTTATCACCACTGCTGTACCGGGCTTTAATACCTATGAACAGCTTAATGAAGATGTGATGGTTGCATACGACCTGCGTTATTCACCTGATGAAATTAAATTTCTTGAAGATCACCATATAAAGGTCGCCATGAATGCTGTGTGCCGGTTTTGTGGCGAATGCTCAGGAACATGCCCTTATGGCGTTGAAATCTCCAAACTTATGAGGGTGCACATGTATGCTGCATCCTATGGCAATTATTACATGGCCCGAATCACTGCTTCTGAAATAGAGAAAAACAAAGGACTTCAGCAATGCCATGAATGCCCTGTATGCATGGCAACATGCAGGAATAGTGTCAACATTGCAAACAGGCTTGAAGAACTTAAAATGATAATGGGATGAACCGGTGAAGGGTTAATGATGTCAGTTTACAGATTGATCGATAACAGATAACGGATTATCCGTCATTGCCTTACGCTAAATTCTCATTTTATACTCTTTTCTTGCTGAAAATTTCAATAAGATTGGCGATATGCTCAGGTCTTCCCATAATATATATAGCATCGCCGGCCTGAAATTTTTCTTCCGGATCAGGATGTTCAATTAGCTTGTCATTTCTTAATATAGCAATGAGTGTTACATAAAAAACCTTGCGTAATTGAAGCTCAACCGGACTTTTGCCTTCAAGCAGGGAATTCTTTTCTACCTTAATTGCTGTAATTTCCAGATTCGGCAATTCCTTTAAAAGAGATAAATCAGACTTTTGGTACTCTTCACGAAAGACTCCGTAATTCTCATCTCTTATCTGCGCTATTACTGCATTAATTTTTTTCTGCGGGATGAGCAGTTTTTTCAATATGCGTTCAAAAATCTCTATTGCCGTTTCAAATTCTTCAGGAATAACCTGATTGGCTCCCGTTTTGTATAACTCTTCAATATCATCCACAAATTTTGTTCGAACCAGAACATATGCACGTTTATTAAGATTTCTGATCTTTTCTGCTATGGCAAGCGAGGTAATTAAATTACCCACTGATATGACAACAATTTCCGCCTTATCTACGTGGGCTTTCAGTAAAATGGGTTCATTTACTGCATCGCCGTATATCACCGTATCACCTTTTTTCTGTCGTTGACGCACAGTGGCGGGATCAAAAACAATTGAAACATAGGGAAGCTGCATAAGCTTGGCCATTTTTGAAAGATTAAGCGACCGCGAATCTTTTCCGATAAAAACAATGTGATTCTTCAGAAACGGGACTTCAATCTGTTGCAAAGGGAATATTCCTTCAACCATTTTTTCGGGCAGAGGGAGTTTTAGTAATAGATTAGCCAGCGGACGTGAGATCTGAATTAACAAAGGCGACAACGACATAGTAATTAATGCAACCGCAAGAAAAATTTGAAAATAATTTGAAGTGATCATCTTGTAATCAATGCCCAGCCTGGCCAAAATAAATGAGAATTCCCCAACCTGGCTCAGGGCAATACCCACCATAACAGTTCCTCGGAAAGTATGCCCGAGCAAAAAGGCTGTTCCGCCTGCAATAACAGTTTTAATTATGACAACCAGTAAAACCGTAATTAATACAACCGGCATGTTTTGCATAACAAATTGCAGGTCGAGCAACATACCCAGAGATACAAAAAAGAAGCTGGTAAAGGTATCTTTAAAAGGGATAAGGTGCCCAAAAGCATTGTGACTGTATCCTGACTCGGATATCATCAGTCCTGCCAGAAATGCACCGATAGCCAATGACATCCCCATCCCTGAGGTGAGTAAGGCAACTGAAAGGCATATCAGCAGTATGCTCATTAGAAATAATTCCTGGTTTTTGGTGAGCGCAATTAGATGCAATAACCAGGGCATCAACCAACGGTTTCCGGCATATACAATAATAATAATTATTGCAGCTTTAAACAGCATGACCAAAAGCTGTGTCGCCTGGTCGCCCGTTTCCCTGCCTGTAAGCAGCGGCATAATAAGTAACAATGGTATAAGAATAATGTCCTGAAATATCAGAATGCCTAAAACAGTTCGTCCATAATTAGATGTTAGTTCCGACCGGTCCTGAAGAATTTTTAGAACAACAGCCGTACTGCTTAAAGCTGTAATTAATCCGATAAATAATGATTCATTAAAAGAAGCCTCATACTGTCGCGCCAGAAACATGATGGCAAGGGTTGTAAACACCATCTGTACAAAACCTCCGAAAAAAACTATTTTTCTGATTTTTAACAAATGATTCAGCGAAAATTCAATACCTATAGTAAACATAAGCATTACAACACCAATTTGTGCCATCAGGTCTATTTCATGTGGATGTTTGATGATACCGAACATATACGGGCCTGCAATAGTGCCCGTTAGCATGTATCCGATAAGCGTAGGTACCCTGATTTTTGTAAATAAAAAATTTACAAAAGTAGAAAGGGCAAAAATTATTACAATGTCCTTTAATACAGTTGATCCCATGTATTACATCCACTATACCAATAAAGTTAGGCAATAATATTTAAACATTCATTTAAAAATTTTTATAAAAAATTTTGAAAAAAAATTAGTTTATAAAATAAATTAATTTATATTTTCAACATAAAATTTATTGAAAACAAAATTTATAGAAAAACAAAATTTAACACCCTCAGAAAGCATGGCTTTAATCACAGGAGTGATCATGGAAGCCAGATCAAGATTTCGTGATAACGGTTTTTCATTTATCCTATTGGGGATTTGTATTGGCGTTGCGAGCATCGGCCAGTTTATTTTACTGCAGGCCGAATATTACAAGTTAAACTATTATCCTTATTTAATCATGCCGCCGGCCGGTCTGATAGTATATTTTTATTATGCCCGGAAAAAAAGAGAATAAAAAGCCAGTAATATCATTGGTTCAACTCTTTTTTTACAGGGAATAATTATTGGATTGAATCTTTTAGTAATGGGATTTTTTTTCTGGAATATTTTCGGAATTTCCCTGTTTCCGGTTATGTTTGTTTTGCTTGCGATATGGTTAATAATAACAGGTGCCATTATCAGGTATAAGTCATTTATCATTTCGGGATTACTAATTAATATTATTGCTTACATTGCTTTTTTTATTGACAGGGAATTTCATCCGCTGATGTTAACGCTGGTTTCGTTGCTGGCATTGGTAATTCCTGGTTTTATACTTAAATATTCAGCAAAAGATAACCATGTATAATGATTTAAATCCTATATTGCATTCACAACTGAGGCTTGCCATTATTTCTTTATTAATGACATATGGTGATATTGATTTCAGTTTTATTAAAGAAAAGACGCAGGCAACATCAGGCAATATAAGTGTTCAGATAAAAAAATTGCATGAAGCCGGTTATATTGATGTTATTAAATCATTTAAAAATAATTACCAGCATACAAGGCTCAGAATTACGGATAAAGGAATTGCTGCTTTTGAAGAATATGTGGAATCATTGAAAAAGTACATCGACAGGGGAACATGAACACGAGATATGTTTTAATAGTGTGTAATGTAGTTTTAGTTAATGGTCACTGGTAATAATAATTTCTGAGGCGCTTCATGAATTGATTCCTGTTATAGGTGTTAATGTCATTAATAATCCGTTGAATTTGCTGACGTCTTTCTTCTGCCTCACTGGCTGTAATTGCACTGGTATTTCTGAAAGCAATAGCTTCAATGTTATACCCTTCCTGTCCGAGGGTCATAATTGCAGCTGCATCAAAGCGATCGAAAATGACCACTGCCGGCATTTTATTGGCTGAATAGTTTTTTACGGCATTCAACACTGCACTGCGGATATATAATATCTGCGGCTCACTCAGGTAATTCGCCCCAAGCATTATTTTCACAAGGTTAATCTGGGCAAGTTTCTTGTATTCAGCTTGTTTTTGGAGCTTTTTATATTTTTGGTCCGTGGTTGACAGGAACAGATTGATAAACTGCGGTGGAATACTTTTTATTTCTCCCAGCTCATCGTTTTTTAGTCGAAGGCGGTATTCCTTCCATGCTTCTTTCTGTTTTACCGGAACATAATATTCCCATTTACGCGTTCGTTTATAAGATTGCGTCAGCGGTTTAGGTTTCCATCTGGTATCAGGCCTTTTCATTAAAGGTGCAGTAAGGCTCAGGTAATTAGTTTCGAGTGCATACAAAAGGCAATTATTAAAATGCACCCATCCGCCACCGACTGCACTATGCAAAGCGCTCCAGATGGTTTTGTAATTAGTTGCTTGTGTAGTTGAATCTGCGTTACGTAATGCAATCTCGCTTATGTAAGCTTCTCCGAGGTTAACGGGATATAGGATGTAATCAGCTCTGGTTATTAGTTTATCATCTTCAATATGGAATAAATTACGGATGTCAAGTGTATATGATGAGTCGTTAGCAAGCTTCAGGTAAATATCATAGTCGAACGACCATTTAAATTCAGCCACAGATGGCAGAGAAAAGGATTGCTGCGCCGTCAGGCATGGCCAAGAGAAAAAAAGTATGACACACTTAATTATCCACTGTTTATTATGCATCAATACGGGCATATTTGGCGTGAGTTTCAATAAATTCTCTTCGTGGGGGCACATCGTCGCCCATAAGCATGGAGAAAATGCGATCGGCTTCTGCAGCGCTTTCAATGGTTACCTGTCTGAGTGTTCTTTTTTCGGGGTTCATGGTTGTTTCCCAGAGTTGTTCGGCGTTCATCTCACCCAAACCCTTATATCGCTGCACGTGAACAGT
>JAJUGM010000191.1 GCA_029268165.1 Bacteroidota bacterium | reverse complement strand
TTGTTTGACAATTCTTTTACTATTTTCAAGATAGGTTAAATCATAGTTACTTCCTGTAAAAATGCATTTAATTGCAGGGTATTTTTTAATTACTATCGGCAAACATTTAATAATTGTATGATGATTATATAATGGTTTGTGATTTCTGTAACTTAGAAGTATGATATCGTTTTTATTAATATGTAAACGTTTTTGCCAATATAACAAATTGGGTTCATTTATATTATGAAAACGATCGAAGTCTATCCCCCAGGGTATTTCAACAAGTTTTTTCTTATTAATGAAATAATATTGTTTACTGAATTTTTTCTTTATTCCTTCTGATAAGATATGTATTTTATTGCAAAATATCAGGCCTAAATTGATTACTAATCTGTTTATTAAATTAGCAGAAAAAATGTTTAAATCACTCCCCCAAGGAGTTGCAAATACTTTATATTTATTAGATAATATTAAGGATAGTATAATATCTTTGGTCAGGTACTGGTAATGTACATAATCGGGTTTTATTTTTTTAAGTATTGCAGGTATTTCAAAAAACTTTTTTAATAATCTGTTCGATTTTAATGTATATATATTAATTCTACTGTCGAATTCGTCTATTTTTATTCCAAAATTATTTCTGCATATCAAGCTTATTTTATAACCATCTGAAACAAGGTAGTTACAGATTCTTTTCAAATAAATATTTCTGTCTCCGATAAAGCAGACTGAAGTCATATTAATTTGCTTGCTGAGAATAATATTTTATCATATCAGAAATAGAAGTATTTAATTCTATTTCAGGATTCCATCCTAGTTTTCTAATCTTTGTTATATCAGCCAGTGAATACATAATTTCATTTTTTCGTACTAAACTTATATCCGTTTCAATTTTCACATTAATATCCAGTTGTTCAATTATGATATCTAATATTTTTTTCATTTCAATTGATTTCCCAGATCCTATATTATATATTTCACCCGGGATTCCTTTAGTTATAATAGTCCAATAGGCCTTTACAGCATCGCGTACGTCAATATAATCTCTGTGCGGAGTCAAATTCCCAGTTTTTATTAGGCTTGGTTTTTGATTTGATTTCTGTATATTTATTAATTGGGAAATAAATGATGACACAGAAAACTTTTTTGGTAATCCTGGTCCTAATATATTAAAAGTACGGGCAATTATTATTTTGCATTTATTATTTAAATTAAGCACAGGAATTAATTGTTCCATTGCAAGTTTACTAAGCCCGTATAAGTTTACAGGATTTGGCACAGTATTTTCTGATATCGGATTAATATTCGTATTACCATATATTGCAGAGCTACTGATCAATAATAAGATGGTATTATAGAGCTGCCGCTGATTAAGGCTATTTATGATGTTAATAACAGGGAAAACGTTTGTTTTATATATCAATAATGGATCATCGGAATAATTTATTCCTGCGAGGTTAACAATATAATCAGGAAGAATTTTTTGAATAATGGTGTTAACCTGATTAAAATCTGTAATATCATTCTGATATTCAGTGATAGGGACTTTTGATTTATTTTTATCTACTCCAATAATTTTGATATCTTGAATATTAGTTAATAAATAATCAATCAAAAATGAACCGCTGAAACCAGCATGGCCGAATATTATTACTTTTTTCAAGCTTATAATATTTTTGATTTTAATTCATCAAAAAGAATTGTTGCTGTCTCATAATCTTCAGGTCTGCCAATATCAAGCCAGAAGCCTTTATGATCAAAACAATTTACAGCAATGTCATTATTAATTAAAGATTTAATTAATTGCGGGAAATCAAAATATGTATTTTCAGGTATAAAATCCAATGCTTTACGGTTAAATGCATAAATACCCATACTAACTGTATAGGTATATTCAGGTTTTTCAATATAATCCTTTAGTACAGAATTTTCATCAGCTTCTATTACACCGAAATCAATTTTAACCTTTTTTACGAATCTTGAAATGGTAATAGTATTTTTATGTCTAATATGATAGTTGAAGAATTCAAAATAATTTAAATCAGTTAAATCATCACTATTTAATACCAGAAAATTTTCTTCAGTTTCTTTAATTAATTTAAGCGGGCCAGCAGTTCCAAGTGGTCTATCTTCAAAAGAATAAGATATTTCAACTCCCCATTTTTCTCCATTTCCGAAATAGGCTTGTATTAGGCTTGCCAAATGTCCGACTGCCAGTGTAATTTTATTAAAACCATATTTTTTAAGTTGCATTAATATTATTTCCAGAATAGGGTAATCTCCTATTGGAACAAGTGATTTAGGGAAACTTGTTGTATAAGGTTTTAGGCGAATACCTTTGCCTCCTGCCAGTATAATTGCCTGCATAATTAAATGTTATATAAGTGTGCTTTATATAATTCCAGTTTATCTTTAATAAATGCAATTGTATTTTTTAAACCACTTTCGAGGTTATATTCTGGTTGCCAATTAGTTAATTCAATTAGTAGTTTATTATTACAGCACAACCTGTTAACTTCACTTGTTTCTTTTCTATTGCGTAGATTCTCATTTTCAATAGGTTTGTTAATATTCATAATCTCCATTATTTTTTTTGCCAGTTCTTTCATTGAGATTTCTTGGGACATGCCAATATTTATGGCTTTCCCGTTACAATTATTTACACGGGCTATTGCAATGAATCCTTTAACGGTATCTTTCACATAAGTAAGGTCTCGTGTCGGGAATAAATTACCAAGTTTTAATGAGGAACAGGAAGAGTCAAGCAACTGGGTGATTATTGTAGGAATAATTGCTCTAGCGGATTGTCTGGGGCCATAAGTATTGAATGGCCTGACAATCTTAACAGGTAATCCGAATGAAAGAAAATAACTTGTCGCAAGCTGGTCAGCAGCAATTTTTGTTGCTGAATAAGGTGACTGACCTACTTTTGGATGATTCTCGTCTATAGGTATATATTGAGCTGTACCATATGTTTCGCTTGTTGAAGTAATAATAATATTTTCAATATTTTGCAGTTTACTTGCTTCAAGTATGTTATAAGTACCTACAACATTTGTTTGTATATAAGCAAGTGGTGAAACATAAGAATAGGGAATTCCAATAAGTGCAGCAAGATGAAATACCTCACTGCATCCAGACATGGCTTTTGAAACAGAGTCAAAATCACGTATATCCCCGCTAATGATTTCTATTTCTTTAAATATTTCGGGCTCTAATAATTCAAGATTACCCCAATAATTGGAAGAATTATAATGTACAAATGCTTTTACGCGATGGCCTTTCTTAACGAGTTCTTCAACCAGATGACTTCCGATAAAACCTGCTGCACCAGTGACTAATATCTTGTTCATTTTAAAAATTTGTTTTTTCTTTATGCATAAAAATTGGAAAGGTGTCAAATATATTAACTATATAATTATCTATTTATCATTGATGTAAAAAACTTCACAATTTTCTCCGCAGCATTTCCGTCCCCGTAAAATGATTCCTGCTTTGCGGGTACAGGTAATTTAATAGTTTCAAGAATCAGGTCGATATTATCATTTACCACATAATTCCAGCCATCAATAAGTGTTTCCACCCATTCGGTTTCACTACGTAGTGTAAGGCAGGGCTTTTTCATAAAGAAGGCTTCTTTTTGCAGGCCTCCTGAATCTGTCAGCACTTTTTCACATTTTTTTAATGCGGCAATCATACTTAAATATCCCAAGGGTTCAATAATCTTTATATTATCTGAAATTTTTAAATTTTTAATCATTTTCCGGGTACGCGGATGCAAGGGGATAATCACTGTTTTATCAAGCATTGAAAATGCAGTAAACAGGTTTTTTAATCTTTCAGTATTATCTGTATTTTCAGCCCGATGCACTGTAGCCAGATAAAACTCCATATTTTCTTTTCTAATAATTTCGGGCAGATGCTCATCAGATGATTTTGCAGCAAAATACCGGAATGAGTCAAACATTACGTCTCCCACCAGCAGGCTGTTTTTTTCAAGACCCTCACTTTTTAATATGTCTAATGCATGTTGGGTAGGGACAAATAAAATATCGCTAATGTGATCAGCAACAATGCGGTTTATTTCTTCAGGCATGTGTTTATTGTAACTGCGCAAGCCGGCTTCAACATGGGCGACTTTAATATGTAATTTTGCAGCTGCCAGAGCCCCTGCAAGAGTTGAATTCGTGTCGCCATAAACAAGTACCCAGTCAGGTTTTTCTTTTGATAGGATTTCTTCGATTTTTTCAATCATCTGTCCGGTTTGTTTTCCATGGCTTCCCGATCCCACATTAAGATTAATACTTGGCTGAGGCAAATCAAGCTCAGAGAAAAAAACAGCTGACATATTATCATCGTAATGCTGTCCGGTATGTACTATATGTTCAATTATACCGGGATAGTTTCTTAATATCCTGCTCACTGTGGCAGCTTTGATGAATTGTGGACGGGCACCCACTATGGTAATAATTTTCATCAGGCAATCTTTTTGTATATTTCAGTTAGTCCTGTAGCAGTATAATCCCAATTATATTTTTTTATCACAGCGTTGTAGCCATTTTCACCTAATTTTACCCGCAGTGAATGGTCTTTAGCTAATACTAAAGCTTTATTGGCAAAATCAGCAGGATCGTTATGGTGGTAACAAATTCCTCCTTCCGTTTCCTTTAGAATTCTTTCTATTGATGTACAATTGCTCGACAGTATTGGCTTTTTGGCATACATGTATTGGAAAAGCTTGTTCGGAGATGAGCAGTCAGTCTGCACTGTCCGGATATAAGGTATAATGGCAATATCAGCTTTCTGAATTAGCTTAAACATCATATCGGGTTTTTGCCAACCCCAGAAAACTATGTTTTTTAATACATTTAACTCTTCGGCTTTTTTCCTGAGCTTATGCTCATAACTACCTTTACCAACTATCCATAATCTCAGATTAGAGCATTGATGTATGGCAGCTGGTAATCCTTCAATTGCAATTTGTAAGCCTCGTTGGTTCTCAATACCTCCTGAATAAAGTAAGGTAACATAATTATTATCAGGAAGCTCTTTTACTTCCTGATACTCATCCAATCTCACTGTATTAGGCACGACAAAAACCTTTTCACCGTCTGCTCCCTGAGCAATCAGACGTTCTTTCATTTCCTCAACAATAGCAATAATATAATCAGCTTTTTTTAGCATTTTTCTTTCATAACTATCCCATAAATTAACAGGAGACAGGAATTTCCCCAACAGAGTATTTGTATGAGCAGCAGCACTTACAAAAGCCGGCCAGTTTTCGTGCAGGTCAAGGATAAATGGAATTTTAAACTCTTGTTTTATTTCATATCCTATTTGTGCCAAGGGTAAATCGTGAATATGAATCGCATCAAAATCATTGTGTTTAAACAAATCTCTGACAAAAGTCCGCCAGAAATTAAAATAAAAAGGAAATTTTAAACATCCTACAGATGATTTATATATGAAATCAGTTAATTTTCTGCGGTGAATTAATAACTTATCTGTTTCCTCATATAAAGGCTTATTTTGTTTTGTGAAGCAGGCAAGATGGGCTTCATGTCCAGCCTTTTTGAGTGAATATATCTCATTTTCAACACGTATGTCAGGTGGAAATTCATGGTCTAATACCATCAGTATTTTCATGCAATAAAATAATTTAAACGGCTAATTTATAAATATTTTCTATAAAGTAGTTTTCAGGTTGAATCCAGGATTAGACTCTTTGATATATATTAAATAAATGGAAATTTTTATACCTTGCGTGAAAATAGTAAAACTTATATTTTATTTGATTATTTAAACTTTTTAGTTCATGAGTAACAGTAATTTTAAGAAAGAAATAAGAATACACAGTGCGGCTATTTTAATATTCTTTCTGATATCTGCTGCTTACATGTATCCGGTGTTTTCCGGAAAGCAGTTGTATCAGGGTGATATGGCCAATTTTAAGGGAATGTCAAAAGAAATAATTGATCATCGTGAAAAATATCATGAAGAGCCGTTATGGACAAATAGCATGTTCGGTGGGATGCCGGCTTATCAGATTTCCGTCAAATACAAACATAATATTTTAAAACCTTTGCATACCATTTTTATGCTGTTTGGGTTCGTGCCGGTGAGTTATCTGTTTCTTTGCCTTGTGGGGGCATACATAGCCCTGATAATATTTGGCATAAACCCATGGTTAAGCATAACAGGGGCCGTTGCCTATTCATTTTCTTCATATATTTTCACTTTACTTGAGGCAGGGCATGTGGCAAAAATATTAGCGTTAGGTTATTTACCTGCCATTGTTGCCGGTGTTTATCTTGCTTTCAGAGGAAAAAGGCTTCTGGGTAGTCTGGTTACAGGCATATTTCTTGGGTTACAGTTACTTGTAAATCATTTTCAGATAACCTATTATACATTTATAATTATTTTAGTTTATGGATTTTATGAATTATTTAATGCCATAAAAGAAAAGCATCTGCTAGAGTTTTTTAAACCTTTTCCATTGCTGATTTTGGTTGTGCTTATTGCTGCAGGGGTTAATGCCGGTAATTTTCTCACAACATATGAGTACAGCAAATACAGTACACGTGGAGGTTCTGAGTTGCGTCAGGATAAAGGCCTTGACAAGGGTTATATTACCGACTGGAGCTATGGAATAGATGAAACATTAA
>JAJUGM010000190.1 GCA_029268165.1 Bacteroidota bacterium | reverse complement strand
GTCAATATCTCCTGTTTCAAATTCAAGAATACCTTTCCTTAAAGCATACTGAGCATTGAGTTCATGGTTGTTGCCATTTTGGGCAAGCACCGAATCACATAATTTTATGGCTGCTTTCCATTCATAAGCCATCATCAGGTCATCCAGTTTTTTAATCTGCTGATTGATAATAGATGTTGCATAAATATCGGAATGTATATGGAAGGTGAGGCCTATTGCCATGCTGAGCCAAAAAACGTACGATACTCTCATAAACGATACTGTTTCTCGCAATAAAAATAAAAAATAAATATGAAGTATTGACAATGTAATATAAATTGCTTAACTTTATATAAACCAAACCTTTTTAATTATGATTTCTTTAATTTACATTAAGCAATTTCGGAATCGTATTCCACAGGATGATGATGATGATCCTCAAAAACCACCTCCAGGCAAATAAAGCTAAGGAAGTAAATTTGCCGGCTGTTACAGGCTAATATCTCTATCTTCGGTATAGGTTCGCCATTTTTCTAGTAATTGCCTGAAATCTTCAGGTAAAGAGGAATTGAATTGCATCATCTCGCCGGTTACAGGATGACTGAATGCCAGTGATTGTGCATGGAGGGCATGTCGTGGCATTATTTTAAAGCAGTTTTGGATAAACTGCCTGTATTTCGCAAAAGTTGTGCCGCGCAGTATTTTATTTCCCCCATACCTTTCGTCATTGAATATGGGGTGGCCAATGTATTCCATGTGTACCCTTATCTGGTGTGTGCGGCCTGTTTCGAGCCTGCATTCGATCAGTGAAACATACCCGAATGATTCAATTACACGGTAATGAGTTACAGCCGTTTTTCCCTGATCACCCGATGGGAAAACCTGCATTTTCATTCGGTCGCGCACACTACGGCCTATATTGCCTTCAACTGTTCCCGTATCTTTATCAAAGCGCCCCCACACCAAAGCTATATATGTTCTTTTAATAGTCCTTTCAAAAAACTGCCTGGCCAGTTTGTTTAAAGCCAGTTCAGTTTTTGCTACAACCAATATGCCTGAGGTGTCTTTATCTATCCGGTGAACCAAGCCGGGCCTGATTTCACCACGCTGAAACAGGGGCAGGTCTTTCAAATGATATGCCAGCGCATTAACAAGGGTACCTGTGTAATTTCCATGACCCGGATGAACTACCATTCCGGCTTCTTTATTAACAACAATAATATCATCATCTTCGTATAATATATTTATCGGTATGGGTTCAGGAATAAGTTCAATTTCGCGATGAGGATAGGGAAGTACTACTGAAATCACATCTAAAGGTTTAACTTTGTAATTGGGCTTAATGACTGTCCCATTTACCAGTATATTGCCTGCTTTTGCTGCCTGCTGTATTTTATTACGCGAAACATTTTCAATACGGTTTCCCAGATATTTGTCAATCCGCAATGGCTCCTGTCCCCTGTCAACAAGAATCCGGTGATGTTCATACAATTCAGATTGTTCAAACAGCTCTTCCTGCATTATATTGTTAATTAACGGCTTATAATAAACTTTGATGCTAATTTCTCGCCTGTTGTAAGTCTGATATTGATATAATATAATCCGCTTTGCAAATGATTTATTGAAATGATCTCGGAGAAACCGGTTGTAAGTACCAAACGGCCTGAGATGTCAAAGATTTGAATTTCACCAGAAGTGACATAGTCCGTATCTTTAAGAATAATATGTAGCTGATCACTGGCCGGAATAGGATATAAAATCACGCCATTTTTAACTGATGAATTTTTTTCAGCGATTCCTGTTGATGATTTTCGGCCGAATAAAGGCCTGATCATTAATGTGCCGTTATATAACTGATTTTTCTCGGTGTAGGTAAACCACGGGCCTGAGGTGTTAATCATAATGTTCGAACAGTCGTTACAACTGTTGTCATAGCCAATATTCAGAAAATCTTCAGTTAATTGTCTTAATCCTACATAAATAGTATCACTGACAATTAGATTCAGGTCCACGGGAAACATATAATTTTTAAATTCAAGTAATCCTAAAGTTGTATCCGGTGTAAATGTTTCTTCCGACACATACAATAAATCGCCCGGTTCTCCATTTCGGTTGTTCCAGACACAGAGATTAAATTCAAGACCGGAAGTATAATGATTCCTGGTTTTGTTGAAAAACATGCTGATACCTCTTATGGTATCCTCCCGGTATAGCGGAAAGCGAACAGCCATTAATGCTCCGTAACTTGATTCTCCTGAAACGCCGAAACCGAATTCAGCCGTGCCGTCATCGTACGCATAATAGTTGCTGAATTCCTGAAAGTGTTTAACCGTATCATTGCCCCAAAACTGTTTTGGCGGTGTTGTTATGAATGCCACCACTTCATACCTGCCATATTCGCTCTGGGTTTGCGTATAAGCAAAATCAAACGGATCGTTCCGGTAAATCATCGTGTCAGGAAGAATCATTTCGTCAAATTGGTTGAAAAAATACTTTTTGTTGGTATTCAGGTCTTTAACATAATATGACCGATATAAGGTGCGTGCGGAATCTTCCATGTTCCTTAACACATAACGTGTGTACTGTCGCATAATGTCCTGTGCATAGTTAACATGTGTCCATGGAATGGAAACGTACTGTTTGAGCATCCCTTTTAAGGGTTCTACGAATGCTATATCGGATATTTTTTCGTGGGTGCTGAGGTTGTCGGCATCAAGTTTTACATAATCAATATGCCATTGGTCAACATTACTCAGCGCACCAAATTTGCCTTTGACTTCATCGGGCGACATGCTGGTGTAATTTCGGAAGCGAAACCGGAAACCGTCTTCATAAAAACTATCCGGCACTGCTTTAATAACCTGAATGAAAGGAGTTGATGTATCAGTTGTTACTTTCCAGATATGAATCCATTGACTGGTATTAACAGAGTAAAATTCAAGAATCAGAGAATCCTGCGGGTCAGGGATTTCACCCCTGCCACCGGCCTGATAAAAGAAACTAAGGATTACCTGTTTTGACGTTCCTTTGTATGGTAAAAGGTTAACTGGTACTGACGTGAGTGTATCTGAGGGAGTAGGCCTGTTATCAATAGCATAAACATTACCTTGTGCATCAATGGCATCGAGTGTGGCTACTCCAATTGTTGTAGGCAAGTATGGAAAAGAAGAGTTAACAAAAGCATAGGAATCAGCCCATTTTCCTGGGTCGGGGTATATTGATATGGTTGAAAAATCATCAAAAAAAGGCAGTTCAACACTTTTTACGGCTGAAGCTGATTTTTTACGATTGTTGTCTGTCTGCAATGATTTTTTAATTTCCTGATTTTCGGTAAGCCCGATAAGCGTTTGCCCTTTGACTTGAACAAAAAGGCACAGCATAACAGCCAGCAATGCAATTTTGTGAAAAAAATAATAGAAATTACTCATCATCTGTTTAAAATTTCAATGAATCTGCTTCCTGAATCTTTGTTGAATCAGTTGTAATCCATACATCAATTGATGAACCGAGCGGCAGGGTTATTCCAGGCCCGGGCATGGGCCGCTGTTGATATATAAGGGCAACCGCTTTATCTTCTTCTGTCTTTACCGAATTATCAGGTAGTGTGCCTCCGATACGCAAAAAACGATCAGATGCCTTGATTTTTGCCTGCTCAAGATTGAGGCCAATAAGCAGTGGAACAGAAGTCTGCTCATCGCTCAAGCCTTTACCAAGCACCAAATCAATATAAGAACCTTTACTGACTGAATCGCCCGGCCTGATTTCACGGCCGTTTATTTTTTGTTGCAGTACAAGGTTTACGCCTATGTCGGGTTCATAGGTAACCTCACCCAGCTTCAGATTGAATGATTCAAGCTTGGCTTTAGCCTGCCTGAAAGTAAGCGAGATAAGGTCGGGCATTGGAATCCGCTCAGGATTCATGGCATTCATCGTAAGAAAGATTTTACGGTTTCGTTTTACCTTAAAACCTGCTTTCGGATGCTGGTCAACAACAGTGCCGCGTTCAAAGTCTGTTAGAAAAACCGAATCGAATACAATAACCTGCATTTGTTTACGTTCAGCCAATTCGCGGGCTTCTTCCAATGTAAGGCCCTGTAAATCTGGCACTGATATAGCTTCATTATGACGTGTATAAATTTTAAGCCATTGCATAATAATAAAAGTACCGGCAATAAGAATAATAAAGGCCAGCGCAATATTGCGGAGGAAAATCCGCTGCATGATATAATGATAAATGGCAATAATTATGTCGGAAAGCTTGTTTTTTTCCATTTTTTCATTAAGGTTAAATTAAAACGGCAGAACAAATATAAAATTATATTACGACTATCAGAAATATACCCCATATTTCGATATTAATCTGCCTTTCCAAAACGTGCTTTTAAACGATGAAAATACCTTCAAAACTGATTATCAGTATTTTGTATTAACCCAGCTAAGTCATTAGTTCGCAAGGCTCCTAATGACTAATCCGGGCTAAAAACAAGGCGCAGCCAGGGCCATACGGAAATAATTTTTTAATTGAAAAAGGCGTATCGTAACCAGCAGACAATTCAAAACCACGAATGCAAGCAATACAGTCTGAGCATATCGAAAGGTAAAGGCGACCAGAAGCACCTGGTTATTATTAACCGCCAACCATGCTATCTGTTGTATTGCGCAAGCCCGGCGAGCCGTAGTTTTTAGGGAAAACTGCTTGAGCCTCGACTTTTTTTACATCCTTTTTTGTGTTAAGACAAAAAAGGATGTGGGGTATGGGGCAAAGCCCCATCACCATATACTATTATATGCTAAAATTCCTTTAAAAATAATTTTTAGTTACCTGTATGAATTTTCATTCACCATACTTGGATTAAATATGGTTGGATTATTTATTTTACAAATGAATTAATCAACAGATAAATTAAGTTATTTTAAGGTCTTAGCTCATTAATTTTTTCTGAAGGAACCAAAGCAATACTTTCTTTTTTTACCATAATTTCATTTTTTAATAGGAATGTATTTGTTTGTCTTATATCTCTTGAGGATGCACCTATTTTTACAGAATAAATTCCAGCTTCTGCAATCCATGAAGAAGATTTCGAGTCGAAGGAAGCAAGATCCATCTTCGAAATTTCAAAATCTATTATCTGCTCTTCTCCGGGTTGTAGCAGTTTTGTTTTTTTAAAACCCTTTAACTCTTCAGAAGGTTTATCAAGCTTATTAGCCGGAGCTGAAAGGTATAGCTGAACAACTTCACGGCCAGCAACGTTGCCGGTGTTTTTAATTCCGACACTAACCATGATCTTATCATTGAATTCCTTTGATGATAATTTTAGTTTCCCATATTCGAATTTTGTATATGATAATCCATATCCAAATTCATAAGCGACTGGTATTTTAAAGGTATTAAAATATCGGTAACCAACGTAAATACCTTCCTCATATACAATTCTTGATGGCTTGGGTCGCATGAACGCAGGTATTCCTGATTCATTATCCTGATTTTCATTTGTTTCAATAATCACGCCTGGAAAATTTTTAGCAGAAGGTACATCCTGATAATGAACAGGAAAAGTAGAAGCAAGTTTTCCCGAAGGGTTCACTTTGCCACTTATCACATCGGCTATTGCATTACCGGCCTCCTGGCCACCTTGCCATGCAAGTAATATGGCATCGGGTATATCTCGCCAGCTTGAAGTTTCAATAACACCGCCAATATTAAGGACTACAACGATCTTTTTGCCTTGTGCATGAAATGCATCAGAAATATTCTTAAGCATATTCTTTTCCAAATCTGATAATGTAAAGTCATCTACTTCCTTTCTGTCATAAAATTCTCCGGAGTTTCGGCCAATTGTGATAAGGGCGATATCCGCTTCATCAGCGATTTTACTTGCCAATTCCATACTTACATTCATTTCAGGTACAGGAAGTCTGGGCATAAATGCAATTTTTGGGGGCTGTTTTTCTTTTTCCGTTTTAATATAAGACATATAAATATTCTGTAATTTCTCGAGTACAACATATCCTGCTCCTTTTAGTCCATCAACAAGAGAAACACTATATGCTTCGTTTACATCTCCGCTTCCCGTGCCTCCTGTGATAATTTCATAAGAAGTATTGCCAAAAACGGCGATTGATTTTATTTGTGTTGATAATGGTAAAACATTATTATCATTCTTCAGCAAAACCATTCCTTCAGTAGCAGCCATACGAGCAATAGCAGCATTTGCCTTAAGGTCGGGCTGATTTGAATAATGGTACCCCTTAAATCTTGGTGTTTCAATTATGATATTCAGTATTCTTTCAATATTTCTATCCAGTATCATCATATCAAGTTTACCTTCTTTGACGGCATTAATTATAGCTAATGCCTGTTCGTGTCGGCCAGGCATTAGCAAATCGTTCCCAGCAATCATCATAGCCACAGGATCTTTACCGCCAAACCAATCGGTCATAACAAAACCCTTAAATCCCCAATCATTACGTAATATTTTGGTAATCAGATCATGACTTTCCGGAGCATAAACACCATTAATCAAATTATAAGATGACATAACTGTCCATGGTTGTGCTTTCTGAACCGCAATACTAAAGCCTCTCAGATAGATTTCACGTAATGCTCTTTCACTCACAATGGTATTCAGAGCATTCCGATTGGTTTCTGTATTATTGGCTGCAAAGTGTTTGACTGATGT
>JAJUGM010000189.1 GCA_029268165.1 Bacteroidota bacterium | reverse complement strand
TGTACTATAAAAATGAAATAGTAATTTCGCACTTTATTTCTTATCGGTATGAATAATAATCTATACATCGTCAGACAATATACTTATCTGCTTTTTAGTATGTTATTGTTGTTAAGCGAAGCCAATGTCCTTGCTCAGCGTGATTTTTCAAGGAATCCTTTATATGGACATGACAGTCTGTCAAGAGTAACCTGTGCAAGTAATCTGTCGACCATGAGCGAATTTTACAAAATTAATATGTTTGAATATGCTTATGAGTCATGGCGTTCATGTTTTGTCAACTGTCCCCGGTCGAGCAAAAATATATATATAATGGGGACCAGAATACTTAAGCATAAAATTGAAAATTCTGTAGTTGAAGCAGAAAAACAAAAGTTAATTGATACGCTGATGTTGTTATACGATAAACGCATTCAGTATTTTAATCAGGAAGGTTATGTGCTTGGGCGAAAAGGGATTGATTTATTACGTTACCGGCCCGAAGAAATTGAAAAAGCCTGGGAGTATCTGAATAAATCAGCTGACATTGAGAAACAAAATTCAGAAGAAGCTGTACTGGTTACATTAATGCAGGCAACAAATATTCTATTTAATAATGGCAAATGTGACACTAATGCCATGATGTCAATATATATGAAGGTTTCAGATTACCTGATGCAATCGGCATCATCTGACTCGGCAAGTTTAAAACATGCTGTTGAAAGTGTTGAAAAAATATTTGCTGAAAGTGGTGCAGCTGATTGTTCTGTGCTTAATTCCCTGTTTTCGTCCAAATATGAAGCAAACCCTGATGATGTGGCTTTGTTGAAAAGAATTACATGGTTACTTGACAAGAAAGGTTGTTATCAATCAGACTTGTTTGCAAAGGCTGCTGAATCATTATACAAGACTGATCCTTCCGCCAGTGCAGCATATAACCTGGCCAGATTATTTGAATCACAGAATAATTTCGGCAAAGCATCTTATTATTATTCGCAGGCAATTGAACTGGAACCTGACAACAAAATAAAAGCCAATTATTATTACCGTTGGAGTTTAAGTGCTGAACAACAGGGCGATCATCAGATAAGCAGGACTAATGCCTTGAAAGCTGTTGAACTTAATCCTTCATTAGGTGAGCCATATCTGGTAATTGGGTTAGCGTATGCAGCGAGTAGCAATTTATGCGGATCAAATGCATTTGAAAAAGCAGCAGTTTTCTGGGCGGCAGTTGATATGTTTGTAAAAGCCAAAAACGTTGATCCCGGGTTAACAGAAAAGGCCAATGAATATATCGGTAAGTATTCTGCTTATTTTCCCACCAAGGAAGAGGCCTTTTTCAATGGATACACAGATGGAATGACATATACTGTGGGATGCTGGATAAATGAAAAAACAACAGTCAGGACGCGATAAAATGCAGGATGGCTAAAAAACTGTTACTGATATTACAGTTTGTTCACCATATTGGTAAATTCATCATTAGGGATTATTCCCAATTTGTCAGCTGAATATTGAGGTTTAAGGCGGTTAACAAAATACATATCCACTTTGCCGATATTCTTTGCTTCGATCTTACCACGGTAATCGCATTCAAAATAATCTTTAACATATTCATAGGTAGTTCCTGATATGTTAACCATACCTACATGCCCGGCTTGTTCCATACGGCTCGCGACGTTTACAGTGTCTCCCCAGATATCATAGGCTACTCTTTTTCTTCCGACAACACCTGCAACTACGGGGCCAGTATGAATTCCGATACGAAGTTCCCATACAGACAGGTTGTTTAATACCTTGGAATCATTCAGGCTATTCATATATTGCTGTATTTCAAGGCCGGCCAGTAAAGTGTCAAACGGGTTACTCTTATTACTCAGGGGAAGCCCTCCGGCACACATATAAGCATCACCTATAGTTTTGATTTTTTCAAGATAATGCTTACTGATAATTTCATCAAATTTTGCAAAATATGAATCGAGAATATTTACAAGGTCTTTTGGTTCAAGCGATTTACTTATTTTTGAGAAGCCTTTAAAATCGGCAAACAAAACACTCACAAGCTTATATTGCCTGGTACCTGCCCTGCCTTTTGATTTTAACTGCCTGTCAATTTCAAAAGGCAAAATATTCAGAAGTAATTTTTCTGATTTCTGTTGCTCTTCTTCAATCAGTCTCTTTTGCCGGTTTATTTCCAGTGTCTGCTCGCCCAGCAGGGTATTGGCTTTTTCAAGATTCTGGCTTATTTCCTTCATCTTGCGGTATTGTTCATTAAGTTCTTCTTCTTTTCTTTTAAAATTCGTTATATCACTTTCAACCGCCAGAACTTTTTCAACACTACCATTTGAACCGGTTTGCGGATTCATAAAGGTTTGAATCCATTTCTCCTCGCCCCTTCTTGAGTTTATTTTACAGATAAAATCAACAGGTACTCTGTCTTTAAGGCAGCGGTTAAATATCTTCAAAATATCAGTAGCGTTGGTCAGACTAAAGATGGTGCTGCCAAAGGCTGATTTATATTCTTCAAGTTTGTAACCGTATATTTTTTCGAATCCTTCATTGGCCCATTCAATTTCACCGCTTGCATTAATAATTAAAAAGGCAAACGGCGTACTTTCAGAAACCATAGCAATTCGCTCAAGTTGTAATTTTTCGCCTTCAACCTTTTCAATTTTTTCCTGGGCTTTTTTTAAAGATTCAACTACAGTTAATGCTTTATGCAAACGCGATTTCAGCTCCTGAAGTGAGATGGGTTTTGTTATGTAATCAAAGGCACCGGCTTTAAATGCCTCTTCAAGGTTATCAGGCGTATTAAAAGCAGTTACAACTATTACGGGTATGCTTTTGGTCTTTTCATCCTGCTGTAATAGCTTAATTGCTTCAATGCCATCGAGTTCGGGCATTTTCAGGTCCATAAAAATAACATCTGGTAATTCTTTTATTGCCAAATCGCAACCAATTTTGCCGTTTTCGGCAAGAAAAACATCATATTTCTCCTCTGCCGTACGGAGTATTCCATGAATGAGTTCCCTGTTGGCTTCATTATCATCAACAACTAAAACCTTATAACTCATATCAGCGATAACAAAACAATAATAAAAGGCATTAATTATTCAAAACTAATAAATTCTTGAAAAACTTTAATCCTGGTATATTGTTAGTAACGTAAATATTTGTTTAAGGTTATATTATTTCAACGATGATAATTATAATCTTAAGAAAAATAAAAATAAAAATCTTGCATTCCTTTAAATGAGAAATGCAAGATTAAACCTAATTCAGAAATACATCTGAATTATTTAAACTGTTTTAAGGTGTCATAGATAATTTCAACTGCCTCCATTAACTGGTCTTCTGTAATTATTAACGGAGGGGCAAATCTGATTATATGGTCATGTGTTGGTTTGGCAAGTAACCCATTTTCTTTAAGGGCAATGCAAACATCCCACGCAGTTTTATTATTTTTAGGCTTAATTACGACAGCATTTAACAAACCTTTACCTCTCACGATTTCAACCATTTCATGCTCTTTTTCCAGCTTTTTCATTTCATTTCGGAATATTTTCCCCAATCGCTCTGCGTTTGCAGCTAGATTTTCGTCCTGCAGTACTTTTAAAGCAGCAATAGAAACCTTGCAGGCCAGAGGGTTACCTCCAAATGTTGAACCATGTTCACCTGGTTTGATACACAACATAATCTCATCATCAGCTAAAACAGCCGATACTGGCATAACACCACCTGACAGAGCCTTCCCTAGAATAAGAATATCAGGACGAACTCCTTCGTGATCACAGGCCAGCATTTTTCCCGTGCGACACAAGCCAGTCTGTACTTCATCAGCAATAAACAAAACATTATGTTTCTTGCATAAATCAAATGCACCTTTAAGATAACCGTCATCAGGCACATATACTCCTGCTTCACCTTGTATGGGTTCAACAAGAAAACCAGCGACATACGGATTTTTTAATGCTTTCTCAAGTTCGGGCAGGTTATTATAGGGAATTATTTTAAAACCTGGGGTATAGGGGCCAAAACCTTTATATGAAGTTGGGTCGGTAGATATTGATACAACTGTAATGGTCCGGCCATGAAAATTGTTTTCACAGGCTATAATTATAGCCTCATTTTCAGGAATTCCGCGTTTTTCATAAGCCCATTTACGACATAGTTTTAAAGCAGTTTCTACACCTTCTGCTCCAGTATTCATGGGTAATACTTTATCATACCCAAGCATTCCGGTAATAAATTTTTCAAACTTGCCAAGACTGTCGTTATAAAACGCACGTGAGGTTAAGGTAAGCTTTTTAGCTTGTTTTCTGAGCGCTTTTACTATTTTCGGATGACAATGACCCTGATTCACAGCAGAATAAGCAGACAGAAAATCAAAATACCTTTTTCCTTCAACATCCCACAGATAAACACCCCTTCCCTTTTTCAACACCGCAGGTAGCGGATGATAATTATGTGCCCCATACTCATGTTCAAGTTGAATGAAATCCTGACTTGTCTTTGCCATAGCATATTTTTTTAAGTGTTATGAAATGTATTTTTTTACAAAAGTATTTAATTTTTATGCAAAGTAAATATGACAAAAAACAGTTATTATATAAAATTTTAAAAATAAAACATTAATGTAAAATAATTGTTAAGTAATTAAAATTAATTTTGTTTATGGTTAATGATATTTTCATTAAACGAAAAAGTATAGTCCTATTTTCAGACAAAGAAGTAGAATCGGAAAAGCTGGTGAGTATGTTTGAAGCGGCGCGCTGGGCTCCTTCGTCCTATAATCAGCAACCTTGGAGATTTATTGTTTCAACAAAGGATAATAAAAATGATTTTGAGCGGCATCTCGGATGTCTGATGGATGGCAATCGTTTATGGGCTTCAAATGCGCCTGTACTGATTACGGCCATTGCTGAAACAATGAATCCAAAGACCAAGGAAGTAAATAATTACGCATGGCATGATCTTGGGTTAGCTACGGCAAGTCTGATATTTCAGGCCACTTTATCAGGATTATATGTTCATCCTATGGGAGGATTTTTCAGAGATAAAGCAAAAAATTTACTGAAAATTCCTGATGGATATGAACCTGTTACAATGCTGGCTGTTGGATATGCTGCAGAAATGCCTTATAATGCAAATGAAGACCTCATTAATCGTGAGAACAGGATAAGAACAAGACGTGAGCTTAAAGATATTGTATTTAAAGGAACATGGAATACGAGTTTTATTAAAACTCAACAGAAATCCTGAAATTAACAACACGGCCAGTTAGGTAATTGGGCACGGCAAACAGGTTGGGTATCCCTTCCTGATTGTTTACGGTTTTGATCCACTGATAAGAAGCTGGATTTTTAAATCCAAACAGATTAAATACTTCAATGTTTACCCATGCATCATTAATGGCTTTAACAATGAGTTTATCAGATTTTCGTTGTTTATTAATAATTGATTTTGACAGCCCAATATCAATACGTTTGTATGCCTTCATCTCATAATTTTCACTGGGCTTTTTGTAATCAGGTGAGCCAAAAGGTATCCTGCTTCCGTAAAACATGGTAACATGAACTTTATAATCGGGATTATTAGGAAAATAATCCTGAAAGTAAATACCAACATTTATCAACTGATCTGTGGGCCTTCGATAGTAACCTGGATACACTACTGTTTTATCCGGATTCACATAGTAATCATTATATACATCTTCCATGGTTTTCATGATAGACAGCGATGCCCATGATTCAGCATCTTTAACAAATTCTCCGTTAATCTTAAATTCTATACCTGCAACATATCCGCGGGCATGAAAATCAGGGAGGTATTGTATAGCAACATCTTCAGTTTTATAGGGTACAAGATGGCTTAAATATTTGTAATAAAGTTCAGAACTGAATTTAAATGGCCTGTTCCATGCTGAGAATGTATATGTTGCCCCTATCAGATAGTGTATTGATTCCTGAGCGGGCAGGTTTGCATGAAGTTGACCATAAGGGTCAACCATTTCTTTATAAAATGCAGGCTGATAATATAAACCGGCCGCAGCATGAAAACTTACAGCTTTTTGCCAGTATGGATCAATAGTAATTCTTATTCTCGGGCTGATCAATAGTTGTTCATTGGCATCCCAGTAATGGAATCTTATACCACCTGTTACAAATAAATCAGCATCTTTTGTATTAAGATTAACAGCGGTCTGGAAAAAGCCTGTAAATCGGTTTGAAAATAGTTTGTTATGACTTGAAGCAAAATGATACATTGCAATGATATCGTCAGAATTAGGAACGCTGTATCCTGCAGAGTCAATCATCTCCCATTCTCTTATATGGTCAAAAATCCTTTCTCTCTGCCAACTAATTCCCCACTTTAAATTATATTCTGCTTTGTAAAATGAACCTTTGTGTGAGATATTATAAACATAGGCACTCAGATTATTTCTTGCATGTTGAAGATTAGTACCTACTCCAATATTAAGAATACTGTCGTTAGCAGTTTCTGAGCCTATGGTATTATCAAGCAGGTTAATCCAGTATTGCCCCAGAATATCATATCTTAATATTTCACTTGAATTAAAAAATGAATTAATGATTTTCAGGTTAAGATCTTTTTTCGGTTGGAATGAGAGTGTCAGTGCGCCTAAAAAGTTCTCAAAGCGGTCTTTTTCCTGTCCTTCATAAAAGATAGTC
>JAJUGM010000188.1 GCA_029268165.1 Bacteroidota bacterium | reverse complement strand
TTTGAGCTTTACTTTACTTTTATGATTGAGACTTTCTGGAATAAAAAAAGAATCATGGAAGTATATCTCAATGTGATTGAAACAGGCGATGGTATTTATGGGGCAGAGGCTGCTGCCCGTAAATACTTTCACAAGCCGGCAGCAAAACTCACTCGTGGGGAAGCCGCACTTATTGCTGCGGCCCTGCCAAACCCGCGCAGGCGGAATCTGGCAGCGCCGTCAGCCTATATGCTTCGAAGGCAGGCCAAAATACTCGACCTGATGAATAAAATTACGCCGGTTAAATTCTGATTTAATCTTCAAGTTTGGTTTTACCGAGTGTGGCCAGCATACCACCATCAACATATACCAGAATTCCGGTTACAAAATCGGATGCTTTGGATGCAAGGTAAATTGCAGTTCCCTGTAACTCTTCTGGCTGCCCCCAACGGTTCATGGGTGTCCTGGTCATTATCAGCTCATTAAACGGGTGCCCGTCAACCCTGATAGGTGCTGTTTGTTCTGTTGCAAAATACCCCGGTGCAATGCCATTAACCTGTATGTTATGCTTTGCCCATTCAACAGCCATATTTTTAGTAAGCATTTTTAATCCTCCCTTTGCAGCTGCATAGGCACCAACACTGTGGCGCCCTACCTCGCTCATCATCGAGCACATATTAATTATCTTTCCGCCACTTCCCCGCTTTATCATACTTTTTACAACACGTTTCGATACAATAAAAGGACCTGTCACATCAACCTTCAGTACCAGTTCAAATTCCGATACTTCCATGTCCAGCAAAGGTACCCTGCGGATAATTCCTGCATTGTTCACAAGAATATCAATGTAACCCACCTCCTTTTCAATGGCTGAAATGCCTTTTTCAACCGAGTCTTCAGATGTAACATCAAACAGAAACGTGGCTGCGTCAACACCCTGTTTTTTATATTCCTCCTTTGCGCTATCAAGCTTTTCTTTTGAAATATCATTTACCACTATTTTTGCCCCTGCATGGGCTAGTCCAACGGCAATAGCCATCCCCAGGCCGTGTGTTCCGCCGGTAACTAATGCAATTTTGCCTGATAAATCGAATAAGTTATTTTTCATTGTCCTGTAATTATTTTAGATGATGTAGTATATAAACACTCATAATTATTTAAGTTCATTGGGCTGATATACATCCATATCGCTGTATTCAAGATTTTCGCCAGCCATACTCCATATAAAACAATAATTTGAAGTACCTGCAGCAGCATGTATTGACCATGGAGGCGATAAAACAGCCTGTTCATTATTAACCCAGATATGCCGGGTTTCATGCGGCTGTCCCATAAAGTGACATACAGCCTGATTTTCAGGAACCTCAAAATAAAAATATACTTCCATGCGCCGTGAATGGGTATGGCAGGGCATAGTGTTCCAAACGCTGCCAGATTTGAGTTCGGTAAGCCCCATCTGCAACTGGCATGTTTGAATTACGGTGTTAACAAGCAATTTATTTATTCTGCGTGCATTTGATGTTTCAAGGCTCCCCAGATCGCTTATTTCTGCCTCTGCAAGTGTAACCTGCCGGTTGGGATATGCCGTATGTGCCGGAGCTGAATTAAAATAGAAATGAGCAGGTTTTCCGGCATCAACACTTTCAAAAATAACTTTTTTATTACCTCTCCCAAGATAGAGGGCTTCTTTGTTCTGCAAGGTATAAACCTGATTATCTGCGCTGACTTTTCCGGTTCCTCCAACATTTATAATTCCTAGTTCTCTTCTTTCAAGAAAATACGACGACTTAAGCAGGTCAAATGGCTCAAGTTGAAGCGATTTTCCAACAGGTATTGCTCCTCCGACAATCATCCTGTCATAATGTGTGTAAATAAGTTGAATCCTGCCTTGTTGCATTAAGTTGGTAATGAGGAAGTGGTCACGTATGCTCTCAGTGGTATAGTGCCTGAAATCCTCATGATGAACAGCAAAGCGTTCCTGATAATTGATTTCCATAGTGTTATGATTTAACTTTTTTCAATAATAACAATTTTTCAACAAAATTAATGGTTAAACTAAAATAAAGCATATATAAAGAACAATTAATTCTTATATTCGGGCGATTTTAAAATAAACCATTATGCAATACGGATATTTTGATGACAACAACAGGGAATATGTAATTACCAATCCAGCCACACCTTACCCATGGATTAACTATCTGGGCACTGCTGATTTTTTCAGCATCATTTCAAATACAGCCGGCGGATATAGCTTTTATCGCGATGCCAGGCTCAGAAGGATTACAAGATACCGGTACAATAATGTACCAACCGATGACGGAGGTAAATATTTTTACATTAATGATAACGGCACCATATGGAGTCCGGGGTGGAAACCGGTGAAAACTCAACTTGATAAATATGAATGCCGACATGGATTAGGTTATAGCCGTATTTCAGGCGAAAAAAACGGCCTTTTGGCAAGTGTTTTGTTTTTTGTCCCTCTTGGCTATAATTGTGAATTGCAGTTACTGACGCTTAAAAATAATTCAAACAGTAGTAAATCGTTTAAACTTTTTTCCTTTGTTGAATGGTGCCTATGGAATGCGCTTGATGATAACACAAATTTTCAGCGTAACTTTTCAACCGGCGAAGTAGAGATAGATGGATCCGTACTGTATCATAAAACAGAATACCGTGAGCGCAGAAATCATTATGCATTTTATTCTGTAAATCACCCAATTGACGGATATGATACCGACCGTGAAACGTTCATAGGCCTTTACAGCGGGTTCGATGCCCCTAAGTGTGTTACTGAAGGCCATTCAGGAAACTCCGAAGCTCATGGCTGGTCACCTGTGGCATCACACATGATAAACGTTACTTTAAAGCCGGGTGAAGAGAAAGAATTTGTTTTTATGATTGGATATGTTGAAAATCAGGAAAATGAAAAGTTTGTTGCTCCGGGTATTATTAACAAAACAAACGCAAAGAAATTAATTGACCGGTTTAAAGGGAAGGGCGAGGTTTTAAATGCATTTAATGACCTCAAAAAATACTGGAGCGAATTACTGTCGGTATTCCAGTTACAGCATCCTGATGAGAAACTGACCCGTATGGTTAATATCTGGAATCAATATCAGTGCATGGTTACTTATAACATGTCGCGTAGCGCCTCATATTTTGAATCGGGCATTGGCCGTGGTATGGGTTTCCGCGACTCAAACCAGGACCTTGTAGGCTTTGTTCATTTCATTCCACAGGCAGCCCGGCAAAGAATACTCGACCTGGCAGCCACACAGTTTGAAAACGGAGGCGCATACCACCAGTATCAACCACTTACCAAAAAAGGAAACGCCGACATAGGTGGTAATTTTAATGATGATCCGTTATGGCTCATCCTTGGCGTTACAGCATATATTAAAGAAACCGGTGACTTTGGTATTCTCGACGAAATGGTACCGTTTGATAATGATATGTCAAAAGCTAAAAGCCTTTTTGAACACCTGAGAGTATCATTTTACCATGTAGTAAACAATCTGGGCCCTCATGGCCTGCCTCTAATCGGCAGGGCTGACTGGAACGACTGCCTTAACCTGAACTGTTTTTCAATGAACCCAGATGAATCATTCCAGACAACTGAAAACAAACAAGGCGGGGTAGCTGAGTCAGTATTTATTGGTGGAATGTTTGTGTTATATGGAAATGAGTATATAAAACTTTGTCAGAAGATTGGTAAAAATGACGAAGCAGGCAAGGCTCAGCAACATGTTAACGCTATGATACAAGCTGTTGAACAACATGGCTGGGACGGAGAATGGTTTCTCAGGGCTTATGATTATTTTGGCAATAAAGTAGGGACTAAAGAAGATACTGAAGGGAAAATATTCATTGAACCTCAGGGATTCTGCATTATGGCAGGGCTTGGTATTAATGATGGCAAAGCAGTAAAAGCCTTGCAATCAGTTAAAGAAAGACTCGACTGCAAATACGGCATCGTTCTGGTTAACCCGGCTTTCACAACTTACCGTATCAATATGGGTGAAATTACCTCTTACCCTCCGGGGTACAAAGAAAATGCAGGAATTTTCTGCCACAACAATCCCTGGATTATGATTGCAGAAACCATTGTTGGCAATGGCGACAGGGCATTTGAATATTATGCTAAAATATGCCCTGCCTACACCGAAGATATCAGCGATCTGCACCGTACCGAACCTTATGTGTATTCACAAATGATTGCGGGCAAGGATGCATATAAGCCAGGAGAAGCAAAGAATTCCTGGCTCACAGGCACTGCAGCATGGAACTTCTATGCTATAAGCCAGTATATACTTGGTATTAAACCGGACTATGATAAATTAATTATCGATCCCTGCATACCCGGACAATGGAAAGAATTCACCGTAAGAAGAAAATTCAGGGGAGCTGAATATATCATAACAATTAAGAATCCATCAGGCGTTTGCCGCGGTATCAAAAAACTTATGATTGATAACAAAGTGGCTGAAGGTAATGCAATACCCATTTTCCCTGCCAATACCCGGCATGAAATAGAAGTGTTGCTCGGATAAAACAACTAACTAAATCTTCCTTCAGTAAAAAATATACCAATCGCTCAGTTGTTTATAGGGATAATTAAAAATTCAATGTTGGTTAATTAACCAATACCATATTCTTTGTGCTTACAAAACCCTTGCTTGTTTTTAACTGATAAAAATATATTCCGCTGGCTACCTTTTGTCCTTTTGAATTTGTGCCATCCCATTCAACCGTGTATGTACCTGCAGGTTTCTGTTCGCTAACAAGGGTTATTACCTCACGACCGAAGATGTCAAATATCTTAAGTACGACGTACTCAGTATTCTGTACTGTATACTGAAATGTTGTTGAGTGGTTAAACGGATTAGGATAGTTTTGTGACAGATAAAAATCTGTTGTTACTTCCATATTTTTATTAACATCAACTGAACTTTCTTTAAGATGATAAACATGTATAACAGGTTTTACGGAATATAGATATAAGTTCCTTGTTTCTTCATCAAAACAAGCACCTGAAATATATTCACCTTCAATGGGGTATTCGATTTTATAGAATCTAACGGGCAATATACTAGTTGGATCAGAATTGCCTGAAGCAGCATTTCCTAGATCTTCAATATCATAAAAATACCAGCAGTGCTGATATTTTCCATCTGTATTATAACCACCAAAATCATATCCCATTCTTCCTATGCCTTGATATGCAAAAGCCATATATCCTTTTTTATCAGGTAAATCAATAAACACGCCTGCACGGCAGAAATCCACTCCTGCCCACCATCCTTCCCAGGGAGCTGTTGGCTGTGTGTCCCAATATCCCTCGTTCGAGAAATAGTTGCCTTGTCTTGGACAAGCAATCGGATCGGGGTAATACATCATTGGAGTAAGATTTAGCACCGAATTACCGGGTAGGGGTTTATTTATAGCTCCTAATGCTGGCCCCCTGCTTGCTGAAGCGCACATATTGAAATAACCGCCAAATCCTAATGCAAAGTTTTTACCTCCAGTATAGGTTTGTGCAAAATTATCGGATAGTTTTATTATTCCTCCCCAATAACCTTTAAAAGCCTCTAATGGATTTGGCAGATACCAATAATTTAAATTTGTTTTAGTACCGTCATCATTTAGCCTTGTTGACATTAGAATCGGAAAATCAGAAGATCCACCTGAAAAATAAAAATTATAGTGCGTCCAATATAAAATATTTTCATCGTTGTCATACCAAAATCCGGCATTTGGCTGGATGTTTTCTCCACCAATATTTCCGAAATCCAGAGCCCCCCAGTTTTTTACAACTGAAGCAGTATTTAATTCTGACATTTCTCCTTTAACAGGTTTGATCAATTCAGGAATTTCTACCTCGTAAAGAGCAAAATCGTATGTCCCTGTCATAATTAGTAAGTTTTTTTTATTGCCTGACTTCTTTAAAGCAAGACCGCTAGCTGTAAAAGTCTGTTCGTATCCGGGCAAACCTGGTAAATTGAATGAACCGCGATATTCAAAATCAGAGCTGTCAATTGATGTTTCTTTGAGCTGAGGTTTTGCTGGTGGAAGTTCTTCTCTTTGTAATACTGTAATATAAATATCTGTTAGTGTTTCACCAAAGAAATTAGTTGTTGTATCAACATAACCACCTTCCGGGAGCCAACTCTGGCATTGCCAGGAAAAGCTATATGTACCAGGAGTGCTCGGAGCCATAAGGTATGATTGAAAACAGTATGTTTGTCCGGGTTCAACTGTTTGGCCCTGACTCATTGTAATAAAGTATGTCCCCCAGGTTGTATTGAAATTAGGATTTTTAGAAACAAGCGTTGCTCCGGTATTTTCATCTCCTTCTCCCCAAGGAATACTACCAGTATTCCTCATATAAATCTTGACATGAAATACCTGACTGGTAATAACAGTATCAGGAATATCATAACTTACTAATTCCGCATCTTGAGCTGAAATTTTAACGATAAAAAAGCTAACAATTACTGATAAAGTTTTAATAGTTTTCATATAATGTCACTTTTTTATTAATTATTCTGAAAGCAACATTTTTTTTGTTACCGAATAGCCTTTTTGTGTTTTCAGCTGATAAAAATAAATTCCACTGCTTACTCTTTGTCCAGCTGAATTTGTTCCGTTCCATTCTATTACATGTTCACCGGGAGATTGTATTCCATCTATCAAC
>JAJUGM010000187.1 GCA_029268165.1 Bacteroidota bacterium | reverse complement strand
GCTAACCCGGTAAGGAATTTTACGTATAATTATTATACCTGAATCGTTAAACTGAGTACATTAAACAAAACACTGGCTATGATGCGGATACGCAAAATATGTTTTTATGCATTGATAACGCTTTTTATTCACCTCATTTCGGGTTGTGATGCCCAGAAAGAAATGGCAGAAAGGCGTAACCTGATGATGCCAAAAAAATCAGAACTCCCGAAGAACAGCCTTTATAAAGAACCAGCAAAAAAGAAAACCTATAAGGCAAAGGTTAAAAAGCACAGAAAAACCAAAAAACTTTATTAACTTCATCACCTCATCACTTTGTCACTAATAAGATAGGCTATGGATACGGAGAAGAAGAAAAAAAGTTTTATTCTTCGTAACTTTTTAACTTCATCACTTCGTCACTTCGTCACACATAATAATGCCCTTTATTCTTTCCTTAACCCGATTTGTCATTAGCCTTATTTTTCTAATTACCACCATTAGAAAAATTTGTTGTTTTATCATTGGAACCCTCATCCCGAGGACTCTGGATTATCTGCATGATTATTTGTTCTGATATCTTGGAATTAGACATTAATAAACAAAAAAACATTTTCTAAGGAATATGAATGTTTTGCAATGACAAATCGATTAAGAAAAACTAAACCCCGATGTAATGATTGTTTCAATTCTAAGCCTTTGGGATTGATTACAAATGCCTTATTGCTTATACATTTTTTAATCCATAACCGGGGTTAAGTTTTTCTAAATCGGGGTTAAACCCGGTTAAGTCATTAGTTCGTTTCACTCTTAATGGCTAATCCGGGTTTAACTGAAAAATAACCGGAATCGCCAATTGAACACTTACAGGTTTACCATTCATCATACCGGGTGTCCAGGCTGGCGATGAGCTTATCACTCTGAGCGCCTCTTTATCAAGCAGGGGGTCAGCTGAACGTATAATTTTCGGATTTATCAGTTTGCCTTTTTCATTTATGATAAAACTCACAAACACTTTCCCTTCAATACCGGCCTCGGCCGCTTTAACCGGATATTTTATCTGCTGCTGAACATATTCCCTGAATTTATTAATGTCTCCTCCCTTGAAAACGGGCATTTCTTCAGCAACCATAAATACTTCGCCCGAAACCGTATTATCGCCTTCAGCATCAGCAGGTATAGCCTGAAGGCTTTCTTTCTTGTCCCGGGTGGCCGATTTTACAGCATAACCTGCAACAGAAAAATCATCTTCCTGTTTTGTTGCTTCAGCAACATGCAATGTGTCAGGAGATGGCTCATACGAAACAATCCGGAGTTCTTCTGCCGATTCATAGCTTAAAGTTGCTTTATTTTCATCTTCCGGTTGTTTGCTTTTAAAGTAAACATTTGATTCCTTTGAAGGGTGAGGCATTGTTACGGTGTGTTCGCCCGATTCAGCCTTACCGGAAATTTTCACTGACTCATTCATATCGTTCTTTAGCTGACCAATAGTTCTGTCTGAAATGGTTATTGAATCCTGCAGTGAATATGCCAGCAATCTTCCCCTGTATATCTCCCTTTGTTTCATAAGGTAAAACAAGCCGGTTATCAGGATAATGGTGGCAGCGGCAGAAAAAACAGAAACCATCGAACGTTCTCTCACCTTTTTGGTCTGAATCCGCAAAAACTTCTGATGCAGCTGGCGGTTAATATCAGTTACTGCAAGTGAAACCTTTGCCGGATTATTATGTTGTTGAAATCCCCCTAAAGCATCAGTGCATAATTCACAAGTGCCAAGGTGTGCGTTAATAAGTTCCTTTTCGGCAGCAGTAAGTGCTCCTGTAACATACCGCTGCATACCTTCAGGCGAGATACATCCCGAAATGGTAAATAGTTTTTTTATGTCATATGTTGTTGGCATTCAGTTTAATTAAGTAATTTTTCAGGTTTCTTTTCCCGTTTTGAATATGGCTTTTGACCTCGTTCATTGTGAAGCCTGTTTCAACAGTTATTTCTTTATATGTTTTTTCTTCAAGATACATCTTCTTAATACATACAGCCTGTGCGTTCCCGAGTGTTTCAATAGCCTGCATTAACATTTCATCGGTAATTGTGTTATCATCTCTTTCCAATAGATGCTACACCGAATCAGAATCCATATCTTCCTCAACAAAATCATTCAATAATTTATTTTTAAGCCTGAAGGAAGCGTTTTCACGCCTTAATTCCATCAGACAGTAATTACGTGTAACACTGTAAAGCCAGTTTTTAAAATTATGAACTTCATGAGTAGCCAGTTTGGCAAATAAAGCTTCAAAAATCTCCATTACAGCATCTTTGCATCGCTCATCATCTTTAAGGTAGTTGAGGCACACCCCATAAACCAGGTGAGTATAACGCTCAAATAATCTGCCCACTATCCCCGTATCTTTAGTCCGCCGGTAAAGCATTACCAGCGCCTCATCCGATTCCTCTGTCCTGTTGAGGGCGGGAACGTTATTCCGTTTGAATTTTAAAAACAAAACACTCAATTTCTTATATCCGAAATTATTAAAAATTTGATTTTTTTAAAGAATATTTTATATTTGAAATTCAAAATTGCATTACAAATTATCCAACCACACATGATGTGAAAGTTGTTCAAATGTTTAGTTATGTTATCCGGCATTAATAACCCAACCATATTTTTCTATGAAAACATTTTTTATTTCCTGCCTTTTATCTGGCTTGGTATTTTCTGTTACAGCCCAGCCTGCGCCTGCCCGTTATGGCAAGATTGACATGGCTGACCTTGAAATGAAAGTGTATGACAAGGACACAACAGCAGAAGCTTTGGTTCTATGCGATTATGGCGAATTCAATCCGAATACTTTTGATTTTACGCGGTTATACCGCATAAAAATACTGAAGAAAGAAGGGACTGATTTCGTAAACTTTGTTTTGTATATTGACGGTCAGAGCCAGATCAAGGGATGTACTTATAACCTGAAAGATGGTCAGGTGATTGAAAGCAAATTGAAAAGTGAATCGATATTTAAGGAAAGGGTAAGAGAAGACCGTTACCGATACAGGGTTACTATGCCTGATGTAATGGTAGGGTCAGTAGTTGAGATTCAATATTCTTTCTTTTTATTGCCTTCTGAATGGCGTTTTCAGGACAAAGTACCGGTGCGCTGGAGTGAATTGCGTATTACTGATTCGCCTTATGTTACGTTTCAGAAAGTATTTTACGGATTTCATCCTTTATACATTAATCAACCGGGCAGATGGGTGGGTAAGGATATGCCAGCCCTCAGGCCTGAACCTTACATGAATTCAATTACCAATTATATTACCAAGGTTGAAATTGAGCTGGCAAATATCATGATACCCGGCCGCAGTAAATTTTTTACCTCATCATGGAATGCAGTGAATGATTATTTGCTTAATGACCAGTATTTTGGAGTTGCTATGGGTGCAGCGTTGTTTTTAATTGATGAGGCGAAACAAATTAAAGATAAAAATCTTCCCGACCTTGAAAAAATGAAGGCAGCATGTGAAATGGTAAATAATAAAGTAAAATGGAACAAACAGGAAGAATTGTACACTACCGCTGATTTGTATACTGCATACCGCAAAGGATCGGGAAATTCGGCGGATGTAAATCTGATTCTGGTGCAACTCTTAAAAAAGCTTGACTTTGAAGCATTTCCTGTTGCACTAAGTACACGTCAAAATGGTATCATCAATCCGGCTTACGCAACAATTGATAAACTTAACTATGTTGTAGCCGGTGTAAAATACAACGGTAAAACTTATGTTTTTGATGCCACCGAGCCCTATCTGACACCAGGTATGTTGCCCTTCAGGGCACTAAACAGCCGCGGAAGAATTATTAATGAAAAAAACTCCGACTGGTTTGACCTTACACCAACTGTTGATGAGAAAGAAGTGATTTATTATGACGTTAAACTGGATAATAATGGCGAGATTACCGGTAATATTATCAGCAACAAAAGCGATTATAGCGCCTATTACTTCAGGAAGGAGTTCAAACAATACAATAGCCAGGAAGAATTTATCAATGAGCTTGAAAGCGATTATCCGGGATTAACCATTAATTCAGCTTCATTTGAAAATATCGATAGCATTTATAAGCCAATCAAAGAAACCTATAATGTTTCATTTAGCGGATATGTAGATGTGATTGGTGATATGATAAGCATTAATCCCATGCTTGCTGAACGGATGTCAGAAAATCCTTTTAAGATTGACACCCGGAAATACCCTGTTGATTATGGACATTGTATTAAGAGGAAGTATTTCATAAAAATTGCAGTTCCTGATAACTATGAAATTACTGCCATGCCAAAGCCCTGTAATATTCAGCTACCCGATAAATCAGCGCGTTTTACATACCAGGCCGCTTTTGCAGGGAATAATATCCAACTGAATGTAAATTTTGAAATTAATAAAACCATTTTTGTTGAAACTGAATATTATTTATTAAAGGAATTTTATAACCAGGTAATTGCCAAACAGGCAGAAGTCATCACATTAAAAAAGAAATAAAAGGAGAAATATTCTCTGCATAAACCTGTTTATCTGCATTTTTGTTATGATGAAGAAATTAATTTTGTTAGTACTGCCTTTTGTTTTATTTACAGCAAATGTTACCGGGAAAGAGATTAAATATCCGGTAAGCGCAATACCCGAGAGCCTTAAAGCAAATGCCAAAATGGTTGTGAGAAATTATGAGGAAGTTTTTGAAATAAAATCAATTGGCAAGGCAACATATTCTGCTACTTATGCAATAACTATATTAAATGAAAATGCACTGGATGAGGCAGTTTTTATGCAGCCTTATTCACAAAAACTGCAGAAAGTGCACAGCATAAGAGGAACCATTTACAATCAGGCAGGTGAAAAAACCGAAGTGTTAAACCAGGATGAGATTGTTGACAATAGTTATATCTCGGGATTTTCTTTATATGAAGATACGAGGGTTAAACTTTTCCGGCCCAGGACAATGGCATGTCCTTTCACAGTGGAATATAGTTTTGTGGTTGAATTTGACGGCTTGCTGAATTATCCCCAGTGGCTGCCAATGAATGACTATAATGTTTCGGTAGAAAAAAGCAGTTTCAGAATTATTTGCCCAAACACAATCTCATTCCGGTATCTTGAAAGGAACCTCACTGAAAAGGCTGAGATTGTAAAGAACAGTGAAAATACCATTTATACATGGTCTGCAGAAAACCTTACCGCTTTGGCCGAACAACCCTTTAGTGAATCCATCATGGAGTTTACGCCTTTTGTAATGATAGCTCCGAATGAGTTTGAAATAGAAGGTTATAGGGGGAATTGTTCAACATGGGAATTATTAGGAACATGGACAAGTAATTTACTTAAAGACAAGGACTATTTAGATGAAGAAACGAAAAATGTTCTTAGGTCAATTACTAAAGACAAGATTAACGACTATGAAAAAGCTAAAGCGATATATGAATATATGCAAAACAAAACACGATATGTTAGCATTCAAGAAGGCATTGGCGGATGGCAGCCATTCAGTGCTGAAACCGTTGACAGGCTTGGTTATGGCGATTGCAAAGCATTATCAAATTATATGAAAGCTTTATTGTCAGCTGTTGGCATTAAATCATACTATACACGTATTTTAGCTGGTGAAAACGCTCGTCCAATCATTTTCGATTTTCCTAGTAACCAGTTTAACCACATTATTGTTTGTCTACCGTTAAACAATGATACAATATGGCTTGAGTGTACGAATCAGCATTTACCGTTTGGTTATATTGGCAGTTTTACGGATGACCGTGATGCACTTATAGTTACTGAAAACGGTGGAAAACTGGTACATACCAAAGTATATACTGCATCTGACAACCGTCTTGAACGCATCAGTACCATCAGGCTTGACCAGGCAGGAAATGCTGCTATTACAAGCAAGGCAAAATACAACGGAGTATTTTATGAAGATAAGCTTTATTTTTATCTTGCAGGCACTGACGATAAAAAAAGAATGATCCTGAATGAGATTAATTTGCCGGGAGCTGTATTGAAAAAATTCAACTACCGTGATATCCGCGATGCAGCGCCTGTAATAGCTGAAGACATTGAAATAGATGTGGCCCGTTATGCTACGATTACAGGTAACCGCATGCTGGTTTCTGTTATGCCTTTGTACCGCGACGGCGGGATACCTAAAAAAGTGTTGCAGCGCAGGTCCGATGTATTGATACGCAGGTCAACAATACACTTTGATACGGTTACTATTGACATTCCTGAAGGATACCAACTTGAATCATTACCTTCGGCCGTTAGCCTCGATTCGAAATTTGGTTCATATACATTACAGGCAATAAATAATGACGGGAAGGTTTTTTGCATACGAAGGCTGGAAATGAAGAAAGGTAAGCATCCTCCGGAAACCTATGCCGAACTGATTGATTTTTTCAAAAAACTGAGTATTGCTGATAACGCTAAAATCAGTTTGTTGAAATCCGGCGGCTAAAACTTCTCAAAATCGTTATCATCAATTTTATCCTGGTATTTTTCAATGCTTCCTTTTTTGCGGGATACCGGCTTTTTTTCAGATATTGACCGGGTTTGTTCTTCGTTTGAGGCTTTTTGAAGAGTACTTATTTTCTTCTTAGCCAAGGTGTCATGGTCAATTTTAAAATAGGCAATAACACTTTTCAGTTGCTCGGCCTGACTTGTCATTTCTTCGGCACTGGTCGACAG
>JAJUGM010000186.1 GCA_029268165.1 Bacteroidota bacterium | reverse complement strand
GGTTTCACATGACCGTGATTTCCTGGATGGTCTTGTTCATAAAGTGTATGAGTTTAAAAACCGGAAAGTAAAAGAATATCTGGGAGGCATATATGATTTTCTTGAAAGAAAAAAAATTGAGTCCTTACAAGAACTTGATCGGAAACCGGATCACCAACATGCAATAACATCATCAAAAAAAGAAGAATCGGCAAGCAAGGCTGCATTTCTTGAAAAGAAAGAATATGAAAAAGAACTAAGAAAAATAACAAACCAGATTAATAGAACAGAACAACGCATTGAAGAAATTGAAAAACAAATCAGTAGTATTGAAGCCCGTTTTTCAGATCCCCTGGCCAAAATTGAAAAATCAGATAATACAGACCTTTATAAACACTATCAGCAACTTCGTAATGAACTGGAGGAACTGTTTGTGCAATGGGAAAAACAGCATGATGAACTGGAAATAGTTAAAAATACCAGAAAATAAATACCTTTGTAATAACGCATCAATAGCAAGTTAAAAGATGAACCGGTTACTATTAATCAACTTACTGGCTCTATTTCTGACAGTTGCCTGTTCGAAGCCTCCGGCCAATATTGTCAGGCCGCAAACCGGCATGAAATCAGCCATGTACAATCCGGGTACTACTAAGATGCATCCGGCTTATATGGTGTACCATAATTCTGATAATTCATCAATACTAATGGTAAAAATATTCCCATCGGAATTATTATTTAGCGATGCCAATGCCGAGCAAAAAATGATGGCCAGACTAAGTATAAGATTTCAGCTAAATGAAGTAAAAGAACAGGGGACAACCACAATGGCTGATTCGGGGTCATACCGTTACACCATTTACAAGGAAAATGCAGATAAAAAGTTTTTTACCCGGATTCCGCTTAAAACAGAAACCGGTAAATTGTATGAATTAAGAATCAGCGCAACAGACAAAATAAGAAATGAAGAAAACATAAGTTTCCTGATGGTAAATAAAACAACGGTGTATTCCCAGCAAAACTTTCTTATTACGGAGGCTGCACAGAATATTCCTGTATTTGAGCCGTTTATTGTAGGCAATAACCCTTTTAAATTTGAACACCGGATTGATACATTCAGCCTTGTATATATATCATATTACGGGTCTGACCCTCCCCTGCCCCGGCCTTCCTTTTCACTTGCCCGCGAAAGAGAATTTATGAATAAGCCTGATAGTTTATGGATACTTAAATATAACAAAAACACCCGTTATCAGCTCGGATATGAAGGTATATATGTTATCAGGTTCGATACAACATTAACTGAAGGATTAACCGTTTTAAATTTTGGCGATGACTATCCGAGAATTAAAAAGGTAAAACAAATGGTTGACCCGATTGCCTATCTGAGTTCATCTGCTGAATATGAGAAAATTAAGAATGCTGATAATCTGAAATTAGCCGTTGACAAGTTCTGGGCAGGGCTGGCAAATAATAAACTCGACCAGGCCCGTGAACTGATCAGAATTTACTATAACCGGGCGTATTTTGCAAATTATTATTTTACTTCGTTTAAACCAGGCTGGAAAACTGATAGGGGCATGATTTACCTTATTTACGGCCCTCCGCAGGCTGTTTCAAGATTAGCCGGAACTGAAAAGTGGATTTATTACACTAATAATTTCAATACTTCACTTAATTTCACGTTTGTTTATACTCCTTCTCCTTATACAAACCAGAATTACGTTTTACAGCGATCAGAGAGTTTTGAAACCTTCTGGCGGCAAGCTATTGATACATGGCGCAGCGGAAGGATATTTATGTTTGAGTAATGCAAATAACAGTGAAAGAATCAGCAAATTACATTTTTGGATTTCATCCTGTGATGGAAGCATTACATTCAGGAAAGGAAATAGATAAAATTTATCTTAAAAAAGGCATTAGTAATGATTCAATACCCGGCCTGATTGGTACAATACGCGAAAAAAAAATCCCATTCCAGTTTGTCCCGCTGGAAAAACTTAACCGTATGTGCCGCAAGAATCATCAGGGCATAATAGCCCAGTTAACTGTAATTGACTATTCTGATGTTGAAAAATTAATACCATCTTTATTTGAAACTGGAAAACTGCCGCTAATACTTATCCTTGACCATATCACTGATGTCCGGAATATGGGGGCAATTGCCAGGACTGCTGAATGTGCTGGTTTTCATGCCATACTGATTCCTTCATCAGGTTCGGCGCAAATTAATGCTGATGCGATAAAAACATCATCAGGTGCCCTTCATTTTCTCCCTGTCTGTCGCTCAGCAAACCTCGCTGAATCAGTAAAATTTCTAAAAGACAGCGGCCTCCAGATTATTTCGGCTACTGAAAAAGCCGAACTGACATTATATCAGGCCGATTTCAGCAGACCAACAGCCCTGATTATGGGTTCAGAAGACTCTGGAATAAACAGAAAACTGCTGCAATTATCTGATCAGGTAATCAGGATACCCCTGTTTGGAACTATATCATCACTAAATGTCAGCGTGGCTGCTTCTGTAATAATGTATGAGGCTGTAAGGCAAAGGCTATATATAAAAAATCTTTGATTTTGTAATTTTAACGATATGTTTATACTTTTATAAAAAATTAATCAATAATTCCTGATATATGAGTAAACCATTGATAATTCCTAAAGGCTATAAAAGCCTGCTTGATCTTTATCAGACTGAAAGAGCAATTAAACTGGTGAAAGACACCTTTCAGCAACAACTATCGGCCGAACTCAATCTTCGCAGAGTTACAGCCCCGTTAATTGTACAAAAAGGTACCGGCATTAATGACGACCTTAACGGTATTGAAAGGAAAGTATCATTTCCTGTAAAAGATATGGATGATATAGTTGCTGAAATCGTCAATTCTCTGGCCAAATGGAAACGTATGGCTCTTGCTGACTATGGCATTCCTGAAGGTTATGGTATATATACTGACATGAATGCCATTAGGCCTGATGAAGAACTGAGCAATATTCATTCGCTTTATGTTGATCAATGGGACTGGGAAAGGGTGATAAACCGTAAAGAACGCAACATTGAATTTCTGAAATATATTGTGCGAAAAATATATGAAGCGCTCAAACGCACTGAGTATGTAGTTTATGAAAACTACAGTGTAATAAAACCCGTTTTGCCCGGCGACATTACATTTATTCATTCTGAAGAACTTCAGCAAATGTATCCTGACCTTGATCCGAGAGAAAGGGAACTCAGGGCAGTAAAAAAACATGGCGCAATTTTCGTTATCGGTATAGGCAGTGTTCTGGCCGATGGTAAACCTCACGATGGAAGGGCTCCAGATTATGACGACTGGACTACGCCAACTGAAAATGGCTATAAAGGACTAAATGGCGATATTATTCTGTGGAACCCTGTACTTGACAGTGCTTTTGAAGTATCCTCAATGGGTATAAGAGTTGATAAGGATGCACTGATCAGGCAGCTGGAAATAACAGGGACAAACGACAGAAAAACCTTATTCTTTCACAAACGCCTGATCAATGGAGACCTTCCGTTATCAATAGGAGGCGGGATAGGCCAATCGAGAATCTGTATGTTTTTCCTGCGTAAAGCTCATATCGGTGAGGTGCAATCATGCCTGTGGCCAAAAGAAATGCAGGATTTATGCAAAAAGAATAATATCTTCCTCTTATAGTCATAAATAAAAACAACAATACATTAAAACCTTATAGGTTTTGGAAACCTATAAGGTTTTAATTTTTTTTAACCTCTGCATAAACCTTACAGACTTATAAGGTTTTCATTTAATTTGTTTAATTTTACAAAACCAGGTAAAATGTTACATGAACGCATCTGTTAACAAATCGCTCATCAGACTCATTGCTATTTATTTATCAACCCTGAAAGACACTGATAAGCAGGCTGTTATTAGTTCGTTTATTTCCCGCCTGCAGACTATTATTACAGATATTGACCAGTCAGCACTTCTTGAGCTGTCGGATGAAATGGGCAATAAGATTACAGAAAGCAATAAAACGAAGGATGAGCTTGTTCATGAAATTGCAGAAAATATAAAGGCCTCTTCAGGTGAAGAAGACCAGTTAATGTTTCTGTTAATTCTTTTATATGTAACCAGGTATTTCGAAGATTTCGGAAAGGCAATATTGCCCGAAAAGATAGCCAATATATTTGGTATTGATGAAGAAAGCTTTCTTCGGTACAAACTTTTTGTTACCACAGAAGACCCCTTAGCAATCAGTTCTCCGGAATATGTTATATTTTCTTCAGAAACTGATGATCAATCTGAAAGGCTTGAAGGAAGGTGGATTGAAGGCCGTGAACTACCTCAGCTTAAAAACGTCAATTATCTGTCTATTAATAATTTCAAAGGAAAATTACTGATAATGTATGTAAGGGCTGTTCAGTCATTTATCATACGGTGCATGGAGAATAACCAGCCTGATAAAACGAAGTACAACCTCAATGAATGCCGTTTTCTGATAGTGGGGCCGGGTACCTCTGTAAAGCTTAACGGACAGAGCATTCTCACATACAGTGACATAAAACAAAAATATATTCAGCAGAATGTACAGCGGGCAATCACTTTATCGGTAAATAATATAAAATACACGCCGACTGATCATAACCGCAATATTCATAATATATATGCCCTGGAGCAAACAGGTAATCTTATTGGCATTGTAGGAAAAGAAGGTGTAGGAAAATCAACCTTATTAAAATTATTGGCAGGTTACCTTTTGCCTGATCACGGAAACATAGAAATAAACGGTTACGACCTCCGAAATAACAGATATCTGTTGAAAGACATTATTGGTTTTGTCCCTGAAGAAGATTTGCTGTTTGACGAACTTACGGTATTTGACAATCTTTGGATGACTGCCAGGTTATATTACAGCAATTTAACCCATAGCGAAATAAGACAGAAAATAGAACGCCTTCTGGTCGATTTATCATTGACTGAAATAAAAAACGTGGTAGTTGGCAACGTACTGGACAAGAACATACAGCCTGGACAGCGAAGGATTCTGAATATTGCGCTTGAGTTGCTGCGCGAGCCTCAGTTGCTGCTGGTTGATAATGCATTAGCAGGTCTCAGCATGACCGATTCAGCCAAAGTCATAAAAGTGTTGCATAATTACACACTTGAGGGAAAACTGGTGATTACATCCATAAGCCAGGTGGGTAGTAATATATTCGGTTATTTTGATAAAATATGGATACTCGATGAAGGCGGTTACCCTGTATATACCGGCACCTCCAGCAACCTTTCCTCATTTTTCAGTCAGCATCTTAAGCTTGCAGACCAGCATTTTGAAACCATTGATCCGGCGGTGATTATCGATCTGGTTAATCATCAGGTATGCGATATCAAAACCAATAAACTACAGCGTGCCTTTACACCGGAAAAATGGCATCAACTTTACCTGACCAGTTGTGAAAAATCAGGAAAAAAACTGACCAGTAAAACCGTTTTCCCTACGCGCATTATTAGAGTACCTAACCTTGAAACTCAATTCTTAATTTTTTCAATCAGAAATTTCAGATGTAAATTTTCACGCCTTACAAATCTTATTTACACACTAATAAGTGCTCCGCTTTTTGCTCTTTTTCTGGGCTTTTTCCTACGTCATGCCGAAAATGGCAAATATAACCTCGCCGAAAATCTTAACCTTCCGGCCTACCAGTTCATCAGTGTTATAATCTGCCTGTTCTTCGGTGTTGTATTAAGCGCTAATGAGATATTGAAAGAAAAAAATATATTGCAGAAAGAACAATTTCTTGATTTCAGCCGGTTCAGTTATATCAATTCAAAATTGACATACCTTTTGCTGATTGCTTCAATTCAAACGTTAACCTACACCCTTGTTGGCAATGCATTTCTTGGTATTAAAGGCATGCTTCTGCCATACTGGCTGGTTTTATTTAGTGTAGCTTCTTTCGGCGTTGCATGTGGTTTACTGTTTTCCTCGACTGCCAAAAAAATCAGTGTAATCTATGAAAGACTCCTGCCATTCTTTCTGGGCTTACAGATAATTTTCGGCGGAGGTGTCATTTCTTATTATAACCTTAATCTTGAAAAAACCAAATATGTACCCCTGATAGCAGAAATTATGGTCTCGAGATGGGGATACGAGGCGCTGGCAGTGTATCAGTTTACAGAAAACCAATATCAGCGCAATTTTATGGCTATTGACAGAAATATCAGCCGTTCCAATTATTATGCTTTTTATCTGATACCTGAACTGAAGAAAACACTAAATAAGTGTAACATGATGAAGCCCGGAAACGACAGCCTTCGTTTTTTCTCAGGCATACTATATAAAGAATTAAAAACAGTATCCGGCGAACCGGATGTCTTTCCGTTCGAATATATTGATTCATTACATAATGGTGTTATAAGCAGCTCAATTATACCGGAAGTGTATGATTACCTTACTTATCTTGAAATGTTTTTCTATGAAAAGCACGAAACACAAATAATGTATAAAAACAGAATAATGCAGCATCTTATTGATTCGCTTGGAGAAGAAGGATTTGAAAAGCTTAAAAATGATCATTTCAATAATAAACTCGAAAAAATTGTCACTAACAGCGAATTTAATGACCGTATTGAATTAATAGGCGATCGCTTTATCCGCTTCAGAGATGGAATATATCAGGTGCCGGTTTCAAATTATGGAAGAGCAATTATGTTTACACCTACCAAAATATTCAACGGCCAGGAAATGAAAACTATATGGTTTAATATTACCATAATT
>JAJUGM010000185.1 GCA_029268165.1 Bacteroidota bacterium | reverse complement strand
TTTCATTTTCAATCATACCGTCAGGCATTTTCACACCCGAGAGCACACGTTTTCCTGCTTTATATTCACGCCATGCATGTCCCGTAAGGTAGCCTCTTATAACCATTTCTATTTTAAGGGGTTCAGCAAAGTGCCCTATGGTAACCATAGGGTCAGGGCTTGTTATTTTCCAGTTAGGAACAATATCAGCGGTAGCATCAAGAAACTTTGAGGCAATCTGGTTCAGAACCTGACCCTTATAAGGAATACCTTTGGGTAATACCACATCAAAGGCAGAAATGCGGTCAGTAACTACCATAACAAGGTATTTATTATTGATATTATACACGTCTCTTACTTTGCCTATATATTTACCTTTTTGTCCCGGTAAAGAAAATTCAGTTTTTGTTATTGCCTTAGCCATAATTGTATTGATTTTATTTATTACTCTTCATTAGTTCTATTCTTTTCATAGGCATGAATAATATGCCTTACCAACCTGTGCCTGATAATATCGCGACTATCGAATTCAATCACCGAAATACCCTTAATCTCCTTAAGCAGTTCGATAGCTTTAATTAAGCCTGATTGTTTCCGCTCGGGCAAATCGATCTGAGTAATATCTCCTGTGACGATAAATTTTGAATTTTTCCCCATTCGGGTAAGAAACATTTTAAGCTGGCTAATTGTTGTATTCTGTCCTTCATCGAGTATTACGAATGCATCGCCTAATGTACGTCCACGCATGTAAGCTAACGGTGCAATTTCAACAATTCCTTCTTCAATAAAACTTTCAAGCTTTTTATGCGGTATCATATCTCCCAGTGCATCATAAAGCGGCTGAAGGTAAGGGTCGAGCTTTTGCTTAACATCACCAGGAAGGAATCCGAGTTTTTCACCTGCCTCAACAGCCGGCCTTGTGAGAATAATACGTTTTACCTCTTTATTTTTAAGCGCTCTTACAGCAAGCGCTATAGCTGTATAAGTCTTTCCCGTTCCTGCAGGGCCTATAGCCAGTATCAGATCATTCTGAGCATATTCATGAACCAGCCTTTTCTGATTAACGGTTTTGGCCTGTATGGGTTTACCCTGATTCCCGTATATAATAATATCTTCATCCTTTGTCTGAGCTTTATCAGTAATAGTGCCGTCTTCCTTAATCATAATATTCTCAATATCTTCTTCTCTCAGCTGGTTCTTTTGCCAGACAAACTCAAGGATTTTTTCTACATCATCCTCAAAACGTTCAATTTCAGGATAGTCTCCTATAACTTTTAATTCAGTCCCCCGTGCAATAATTTTAAGTTTGGGGAAATAGGAAATAAGTTTGTCGAAATTTTTATTATTTGAACCATAAAAGGTAAGCAAGTCAATTCCTTCTAAATAGATGGTTTTTTCAATCATTGAATTTAAAGAATAATGCTTACTTTTGGAACTTGCAAAATAAGTGCTATTTTTTGTATTTTTCAATTTTCAATGTAAAATTATAAAAATAATCGCACCCAATGGCTATTGTCACCATTATCAGCGATTGGAACAGGAATGATTACTATCTGGCCTCGTTAAAAGGCCGGATTTTAGGTAATTGTCCAGGTACAAATATAATTGATATCACACATCAGATTACCCCTTTTAACAGCGCTCAGGCAGCTTTTGTGTTGCGGAACTGCTTCAGGAATTTTCCCGAAGGGACGGTTCATCTGATTTGTGTAAACTCCGAATCAACAAAAGAAAAACCACACGTGGCCGTAAAAGCGCTGAATCATTATTTTATAGGATGCAACAATGGTATTTTCGGACTAATATTTGATGATGAACCTGAAGAAGCTGTTATACTTCACCAAGATAAAATCCAGACTGAAAGCTTCCCTGAATTATCCGTTTTTGCTGATATCGCCTGTAACATTATAAAAAACAACAGATTACAGCAACTGGGTACACCCGTTAAATCCCTGTTAAAACAAATTCCTATGCTTCCAACTATTGACGAATCGGTTATAAATGGCAGTGTCATTTATATTGATTCATACCGCAATGCAATTACAAATATTACACAGGAATTGTTTGATAAAATTGCCAAGGGAAGGCGATTTGAGATGTATATCCAGAGTAATTATTATAAAATAAACCGTATTAACAAAAAATATAATGAAAGCTCGACCGGTGAGTTGCTTGCATTATTTAATTCGTCAGGACTTCTTGAAATAGCCATAAACAGCGGCAATACAGCCGACCTGCTGAATCTGAATATTAATTCAACCGTCAGGATTAAGTTTTATGGTTGATCATAATGATACTTATATGATAGAATAGCTTTGAGTTGCGAACTGCGAGCTGCGAGAGAATTTAAAAAAAACTAAAAACCTCACGGATTAAAAAGAATTTAATTTGATGAAAACAATAAGCAATGTTTTAATAAAAGATGTGATATGATGAGAAACATGGAAGAAAAGCTGGAATCATTTGAGAAGTTATTGCGTATCATGGATGAATTACGAGAAAAATGCCCGTGGGACAGGGAACAGACGTTTGAGAGCCTGCGTAATCTTACTATAGAAGAGGCTTACGAACTGGCAGATGCTATTGTTTTAAATAACCATGAAAATATCAAGAAAGAACTGGGCGATTTGTTGCTGCATATAGTTTTTTATTCCAAAATAGCATCAGAAAAAGCTGCTTTTGATATTAAAGATGTTGCTGATGCTATTGTTGAAAAACTTATTTTTCGTCATCCGCATGTTTTTGGCACCGTTGATGTTCAAAATAATCCTGATACAGTGAAAAAAAACTGGGAGGAGCTTAAGATAAAGGAGGGTAATCATTCGGTTCTTGGCGGGGTTCCATCGTCATTACCGGCTATGATAAAAGCCAACCGCATTCAGGAAAAAGCCAGGGCGGTTGGTTTCGACTGGGACAAAAGAGAACAGGTTTGGGATAAAGTGATGGAAGAACTGCAGGAGTTAAAAAGCGAAATTAATGCCATGAACAAAGAAAAAATGGAAAAAGAATTCGGTGATTTATTGTTTTCGATCATCAATGCTGCCGGGCTTTACCATATAGATCCTGAAACTGCACTTGAGAAAACCAATCTGAAATTTATCAAACGCTTTAATTATCTTGAGGGAAAAACCCTGAAACAGGGCAAAAAACTAAAAAACATGACACTTGATGAAATGAATGCGATTTGGGAAGAAGCCAAGAAAAACGATGATTAAAACACATTTGGTTTTTTTTAAAAATTATTTATCTTTACGTTCCCATCTGAAAATTTCTTTCCTTACCAAAAATCATAACCAAATCTACCCTTGGAGATAACAAAAAGTTGTTTTTTGATGTTTGATTTTGGATGAGACATGAATAAAATGAAGATAGATAACTGGGATGCTATTGTAAAATGGTCATATAATTTAGCCAGACAATATGTAATTGAGAATCTGGTACCTCAAGGTGTTACGTCCGCCCGTAAGTTTGAAGCATACAAACATGGCAAAAAGCCACTTCCAAGAAAGTTTCCGCGTATCCCTGATGAATACTTCAAGCGGAAAGGTACATGGAAAGGATGGACTGATTTTTTGGGCAATCCCAAGCAACGCAGAGGCAAATCCTACCTGAGTTATAGCGACGCAGCGAGAATTGCTCGTGAAGCAAAAATTGCCAATTCAAAACAATATATAACATGGAAGGGCAGGCCTGCAAATCTGCCTTCAAGGCCTGAATATTATTATAAAGAATGGAAAGGATGGAAAGAATTTTTAGGCAGTGCCTACAAAATACCCAATACACGCCATTATACCAAACTCAGTGAATCGGACGTCCGCATCATTAAACATCAGCTTGCCATGGGTATTCCCGGTGCAGTTCTTGCCAGAACATTTAAAGTATCGGAAATGCAAATAAGCCGTATCAAAAGGGGAGAAAACTGGACCGATATATAACAAGTTTTACAGGTAATAATGATTGCGAATAGGTTTTGTTTTCTATCTTTAACCCCAAATATTGATAAACCAATTAAAATATAAACGGATGAAAAACCGTATATTTCTTTATCTGGCATTTGGCGCCTTACTTGTCGTCTTCATATCATGTACAACGAAAAAAAATGAGATTTCAGCGTCAGAAAAAATTATCAGTGAAAAGATCGATTCTCTGTTACAACTGATGAACCTGGAGGAAAAAATTGGCCAGCTGGCACAGGTGAATCCGGAGTACAATAACACAGAAATATTACTGGAAATGATAAGAAAAGGTAAAATAGGTTCAGTAATTAATGCAGGTGATGCTGATTTCAGAAAACGACTGCAACAAGTTGCAGTTAAGGAATCGAGGTTAGGGATTCCCCTGATATTTGGCCGGGATGTAATTCATGGTTACCGTACGGTATTTCCGATTCCTCTGGCACAATCATGCAGCTGGAACCCGGAATTAGTAAAAAAAGCTGCGCAAATAGCCGCTTTTGAAGCATCGTCAGATGGTATCCACTGGACATTCTCCCCGATGCTCGATATAGCGCGCGACCCGCGTTGGGGAAGAATTGCAGAGTCCAACGGCGAAGACCCTTATCTGGGAAGCCAAATGGCTATAGCAATGGTAAATGGGTACCAGGGTGATAAGCTTAATAATCCACATGCTCTGGCAGCATGTGCAAAACATTATGTGGGTTATGGAGCAGCTGAAGGAGGCCGTGATTATAACACCACCTTAATTCCGGAACCGGAACTGCGCAACATTTACCTGCCGCCCTTTAAAGCTGCTGTGGAAGCAAAAGTTGCTACGGTCATGAGTGCATTTAATGATTTGAATGGCATTCCTGCAACAGCAAATGAATTTACCTTAAGACAAATTTTACGCACCGAATGGGCATTTGACGGATTTGTAGTAAGTGACTGGACTTCGATATCAGAACTGATTAACCATGGTTATGCTGCTGATGAAAGAGATGCTGCACTTAAAGCTATTCAGGCAGGCATTGATATGGAAATGGTTTCGACATGCTATCAGGATCATCTGAAAGAATTGATACAGAATGGTGTTATTAATGAAAATCTTGTCAATGAAGCTGTCCGGAATATTCTTCGGATAAAATTCAGAAAGGGATTATTTGATAATCCATATACGGAAAAACCCGATAGCAATGTATTTCTTATGCCCGCACACCTTGAAACTGCAAAAGAATTGGCCATACAAAGTACCGTGTTACTGAAAAATGATAACAATATACTGCCTCTATCTGAAAATATTAACAAAGTAGCCCTTATAGGGCCACTTGCAGATGCACCACTCGACCAGCTTGGTATGTGGACACCTGATGGTCGTCCTGAAGAAGCAGTAACTCCGCTGACTGCTATTCGACAGTTAATCGGAAACCAAAGAGTAATTTATGCCGCAGGACTTGAAAAAAGCAGGTCAACTGATAAAAGCCGTTTCAATAATGCTATTATGGCTGCACGGCAAGCTGATGCCTGCATAATGTTCATAGGAGAAGAACAGATTCTGTCAGGCGAAGCACACAGCAGAGCTTTTCTTAACCTTCCGGGCGCTCAGGAAGAACTTGTGTCAGCAATCGCACAAACAGGTAAACCGCTTATTATTATCATAATGGCCGGCAGGCCTTTGATTTTTGACAAAATTGAAAACAAGGCGAAAGCTATATTATATGCTTGGCACGGTGGTACAATGGCCGGCCCGGCAATCGCCGACCTTTTATTTGGCAAGGCAATACCTTCAGGTAAGCTATCTGTATCTTTTCCACGGACTGAGGGCCAGATTCCGGTTTATTATAACCACCGGAATACAGGCCGTCCGCCAAGTAAAGAAAATTTAGGTATTCCTACAGGCACTCCCTTAGACCCGGTGAATTACAGCTCTAATTACCTCGATCTCGACTTTACGCCAGCCTATCCATTTGGCTACGGATTATCCTATACCAGTTTCGAATATTCTCCCATTTCCTTGTCAAAGGATACCATGTCAAAGAATGATACACTAATTGTCAAAGTCACCATTAGAAATACAGGTAAATACGCAGGAACCGAAGTTGTACAGTTATATATCCGCGATTTGGTTGGCAGCATTACACGGCCTGTAAAAGAATTAAAAGCTTTCAGGCGTATTGCCCTTGAACCCGGACAATCAAAAGAAATAGTATTTACACTTACACAAAGTGATTTTGCCTTTTATGGAAAGAATATGACTTATAGTGCTGAACCGGGACAGTTTATGATCTGGTCTGGAAATTCATCTGATGATAAAGACCTTTCAGGTGCTATATTCTACCTAACCGAATAATAACTTATTGATAATGAATGATAAAAGCAATCGTAACCTGAGCCGGAACAAATGCCTGGTTATATGGCTTCTGCTCGTTATTATTATTATTCTGGCAGGATGCAAAGCGAAGAAATATAAGTATGCATTTCTCGATCCGTCTTTAAAAACCGAAACAAGGGTAAACGATTTGCTATCCAGGCTGACTATTGAGGAAAAAATCAGTCAACTTTCCTATAATTCGCCAGCTATCGACAGACTGGGGATACCAAAGTATAACTGGTGGAATGAATGTCTTCATGGTGTAGCACGAGCAGGCAGAGCAACAGTGTTTCCGCAGCCAATTGGTCTGGCCGCTACCTGGGATAATGAACTGTTATACAGGGTAGCTGAGGCCATTTCAGATGAAGCCAGAGCAAAACATCACCGGTTTGTACATCAGGGTAAGCAGAATTTATATCAGGGACTAACATTCTGGTCTCCTATTATTAACATTTTCCGTGATCCAAGGTGGGGCCGGGGTATGGAAACATACGGGGAAGAC
>JAJUGM010000184.1 GCA_029268165.1 Bacteroidota bacterium | reverse complement strand
TCACGAAACCAACCTGAAAAAACAAGGCGTGCTGGCTCTTACTTTTGCTGATAAAGATGACTATTCTAAAATAAGGGAGGACGATAAAATTGATATCACCGGAATTACAACTTTCAGCCCCGGCCAACCCTTAAAAGTGATCATTCACCACATAGACGGGACAACAGATGAAATTGTCGCCAATCATTCCTATAATCAAAATCAGATTGATTGGTTTAAAGCCGGGTCAGCATTAAATCTTATCAGGTTTAAAGAGAAAAGATGACCAATTACCTTGCCGTAATAGCGGGGCCTACAGCAGTTGGTAAAACACAAACAGCCATCGACATTGCCCGGTATTTTCACACCGAGATCATCAGTGCTGACTCACGGCAAATATACCGTGAAATGAAAACAGGAACAGCCATTCCTTCTGCAGAACAATTGGCCGCCGTAAAGCATCATTTTATTGGCAATCATTCGGTGCATGAATATTTTAATGCCAGCATGTATGAGTTTGAGGTAATTGCATTACTCGACAAATTGTTTGAGAAACATCATTTGGTTATCATGGCAGGGGGCAGTGGCTTATATATCGATGCCGTGTGCAAAGGGATTGATGATTTGCCTGCTGTTGACCCTGAAATAAGGGCCCGGTTAAAGTCAGAATTTTTGCAAAAAGGCATTGAATGGCTCAGACAACAGGTAAAAAATACTGACCCTGATTACTACCAGCAGGTGGATAGGAATAATCCCAAACGCATGCTGAAAGCACTTGAGGTTTATGCCATGACCATGAGACCTTATTCATCTTTTCTTACCAGAAAGAAAAAAGAAAGAAATTTCGTGATAATTTATATCGGCCTTAATGTGCAACGCGACATCCTTTACAATAATATTAATAGAAGGGTCGAACAAATGGTAAACCATGGCCTTGTTGATGAAGCCAGACAACTTTTGCCATTCAGAAAACTAAATGCCCTCAATACGGTAGGTTATAAAGAAATGTTCGATTACCTCGAAGGAAAAACAAGCCTGGATGAAGCCATTGACCTTATAAAACGCCATTCCCGTCAATATGCGAGACGCCAGCTTACCTGGTTCAGGAAAAACAAAGAAATGCAATGGTTTGAACCTCACGAAACAGAGGCTATAATTAGTTATATTAACAATTTTCAGAAAAGAAGAAATTTCATAACCTGATTGCTGATGCCAACGGTCAAATTCCTGTTATGAACTAACACCAGTTATCTGATATTCAAGATATTAATCTATTATTTAGGGGTCACAATCTTTTGATTTGTCTTCAAGGTGAGAACGCTTCATAATTTTATCGTAAATTTGAACCCAGATTTGTCATTAGCCTTGTTTTTCTAATGATCGCCATTAGAAAAATCTGTTAATATGTCATTGAATATTAATGTTTTGCAATGACAAATCGATTAAGAAAAACTAAAAATGTAATTAGAAATGCTTACATTTTAAGTTTTTCTAAATCGGGGAAGTCATTAGTTCGCTTCGGTCCTAATGACAAATCTGGGTTAAACTAATAATTTCGCTATGCATTTCAAAAGGTTTATAAAATCTATCGTGTTTTGGAAACTTCTTTTGTTTGGTTTTCCTGAACTGATTTTTAGTCAGCATATTGAATATACTGCAAGTAAAGCTTATTTTAACATGGGCAGTACAACAGTCCATAAAATTATTGGCCATGACGCAGAACATTACTATGTAATTAAATTTTACGGGAATCAATATCATCTTGAAAAACTTGACGGGAATCTTAATTTAATACTGACAAAACCCGTTAAATTGTTTGAAGGACTTAAAACATACGATCTTGAAACCATTGTTCATTTTCATAATGAACTATACATAATTGCATCACGGAGGAAGTTTTCAGAAACTCTTTTATATTATCAAAAGATTGATAAAGAAAATCTCACACCGTTGACTGACCTGATTGAAATTGCAACAGTACGATTTATCAGGGGAAACTGGCCTGACTTTTATTTTGCACTTTCAAGAAATGAAACCAAATTGCTGGTGGTGTCGGTAATTAAACTTAACTGGTCAAAAGTGCAATACAATGAATATTATGTTTTTGGCAAAGGAATGGAACAGGAATGGACAAGGAAGGACTTTTATGAGTTTACCGGCCAGGGGCCACGAGAAAACAACTATGTGGTTGATGAACAGGGTAATGTTTCTGTTTTATGCCTGATGAAAAGGGAATCCATACTTTCTCTTTTTCAGGATATGAAAAACAGCTATATTATTTATCGTTACACCCAGCAAGGTAGGTTTTTCCGCGAATACCCCCTCACACTGATGAACCGGTATATCAGGGGGGTTAAAATAATAGGCGGGGCTAATGGTGAATTAATTTGTTCCGGCCTGTACTCCGAACTTTTCAGGGCCGGAGTGGGAGGCACTTTCTTTTTTAAAATTGACCCCGAAGATGGCAGAATATATGATAACCAAACATATCCGTTCAGTGACGACCTTATTGTAAGGCTTATGGAAACTCGCGAACCTATTATGGCCGACGATGAACTGATGAAATACAGATTATATGATTTGGTGCTGAGAAAGAACGGAAAGATCATACTTATCGCCGAGCAGCTTTTTGAACAAAGTTATAATACCTATAACAATCTGATTGTTATTTGTTTTGACTCTACAGGCCAGGTTGACTGGAACCAGATTGTGACAAAACGGCAGGATTTTGATATCCGTTATCTGATGCAGCAAAAGCAGGATATTGCAGGCTACAGGGATATGGTAAAAGAAACAGGGTCATTAAATGAGTATATTGAAAATTATTGCTCCTATGCATTGATTGCTCCCGTTGACGGCAATGATATTACGATTATATATAATGAACATATTCAGAATATAGAAGCTGATAAAAAGCAGAAAAGCTTCAGCCATCCGCGAAGGTCATTCCTTGCCGCAGTGCGTATTGATGAATATGGTAATATAACACGTATGAATATCGTAAAATGGAAGCGGAAACTATTATACCCCGAACCCATGCGTTATTATGATACGCTGGGGAATACGGTAATTATTCCGGCATTTAAGGGAAGAAAATACAATTATTACAAGATAACAGCAGATTATTTGTAGATTATAAGAACCAGGAAACAAGCCCCGGTATCTATCGGGGAAGAATTAAGACCAGGATAAAGAGTAAGAAGCGATGGCAGGGGATTTTATTATCCGTGTTTATGGGTTAATTATTAATGAAAAGAAACAGGTGTTACTTTCAGATGAATTTATGATGAATCAGAAAATGACCAAGTTTCCGGGAGGCGGCCTGCAATATGGCGAAGGACCTGTTGATTGCATCAAAAGAGAAGCCCTGGAGGAATTTGGACAGGAAATTGAGATTATTGAACATTTCTATACAACCCATTTTTTTCAACAGGCTTTTTTCTTTGATAACCATCAGTTGATAAGCATTTATTACAAAATTCGCTTTACTGAGCCTATCCGTTTTGTCATTTCCGAAAAGCCCTTTGATTTTGCTGAAATGAAAAACGGGAGCCAGTCATTCCGCTGGGCCGATATATTAAGCCTTCAGGAGGATGAGATGACATTTCCCATTGATAAATATGTTGTTGGTTTGTTAAAGAATAAAATCTGAAATGAATCTTATAAAAAGTCAGAGGCTGTTTAAATTGAAAATTTAAAATTAACCCAATTATTGCATTAGAAAGATTTTTGATGCAATGCGATTAAGAAAAATCAACTTTTCCGGTTTGCTGGTGCTGCACCAGAAAAGTGATTTTTCTAAATCGGGAAATCCGTTGGTTCGCTCTCTCTAAGAGCTCCCGATGAATAATTTCCTCTAAAAACGTATCAAATTTTTATTCGCCTGGATGAATTTGTTTATTCTTTTTATTGGCGTTTAAAATACTGTTAAAACCTATAGTTTAATTGTCCTATGTTATGAAGGGAGTTAAACCAGCAGCAGATGTTCCGCATAAGAAATCGGCCTAAGCAGTTTTCCCGTAAAACCCCGATGCAATGATAGTTACGTTCCAATCCTTGTGATTTGATTACAAATATTTTATTGCAAAAGCATTTTTTAATCTATGATCGGGGTTAAGCCCAGTTAAGTCATTAGTTTGCATGCTCCTAATGACTAATCAGGGCTAAAAAAAAGGCGCAGCCCGGGCCATACTGAAATGATTCTTTAGTATTAAAAGGTGGATCGTAAACAGTAATCCAATCAAAAACATGAATGCAAGCAATACAGTCTGAGTACATCATAAGGCAATGGTGGCCATAAGCATCTGGTTATTAAAAACCACCAATGCTGCTATCTGTTGTATTGCGCAAGCCCGGCGAGCCGTAGTTTTTAGGGAAAACTGCTTCAGCCTTGACTTTTTTTGCATCCTTTTTTGTGTCAAGACAAAAAAGGATGTGGGGCATGGAACAAAGCCCCATCAACATTCACTCTTACTCGTCAATACTCCTCCAAAAATATTTTTTATTCGCCTGGATGAATTTGTTTATTCATCGTACTTGTGTTTAAGACAGCCTCTGAGGTTTTTAAAATCGCAAAAAAATTCGTTCATTTGCAGCACAGATAAGTAATTATGCAGGCAGTTATTCTGGCAGGTGGAAAAGGTGCACGTTTGGGGGAATTTACAAAGGATTTACCCAAACCTATGCTTAATATAGGTGAAAAACCGGTTCTGCAACATCAGATAGAACTGCTGAAAAAGAATAACATAACAGATGTTATCATTCTAGTAAATTATCTGAAAGACCACATTATAAATTTTTTTGGCAGTGGAGAAAAATATGGTGTTTCCATATCATACTATGAGGAAACAGAACCCCTGGGAACAGCCGGAGGCATAAAGGAAATAGAGAACCTGCTGGAGAACGATTTCCTGGTTCTATACGGAGACGTAATGATAAACATGGATTTCCGGCGACTTATAGCCTTTCACCATCAAAAGAAAAGCCAGTGTACGCTTGTGTTGCATCCCAATAATCACCCCTTTGACAGCGATCTGGTGGAAATAAATGAAAACAAACAGATTGTGGCCTTTCATCCCAAACCCCATCCCGAGGGATTTTTGTATCACAACCTTGTCAGTGCCGGCGTATATGTTTTTTCTCAGGACATTATAAAATATGTTGAAAAAAGTAAAAAAGCTGATTTTGGCAGGCAAATATTTCCGGTTATTTTCGATAAGATACGGATGTTTGGATATCATACTGCCGAATATCTCAAAGATATGGGTACTCCGCAGCGTTATGAGGAAGTTAATCATGACTGGGCATCAGGCAGAATAGGTAAAGCCGGATATGATCATAAAAAGATTGCCTTTTTCCTTGACAGGGATGGCGTGTTGAATGTTGAAAAAAACTTCATCCATCGCCCCGAGAAACTTGAGTTATATAGTTTCACACCTAAGGCTTTGCAACGTATTAATCAGGCAGGGTACCTGTCAGTTGTTGTCACCAATCAGTCGGCCGTTGCACGTAACCATTGTACTATTTCCGACCTTGAGGTTATTCATAAGAAACTCGAAACTGAACTTGGGAATAAAGGCGCATGGCTTGATGCCATATATTATTGTCCGCATCACCCTGATAGAGGCTATCCCGAAGAAAACCCCGAATTCAAAATCGATTGCGAATGCCGAAAACCCAAGACAGGCATGTTTTTAAAAGCTGAAAAAGAATTCAATATTGATCTTCAGCAATCATGGATGATCGGCGATTCGGAAAGGGATATAATTGCCGGGAAAAATGCAGGCTGTAAAACTGTTGGTGTAAGAACCGGTTATGGCATAAAGAAAACAACAGTAATGCCTGATTATTTTTTTGAAAACCTGAAAGAAGCTGTTGATTTTATCCTTGATGAACCTTATAAAGATGTATTCTGGCTAATATTGGATAAATACTCCTCATCAGCCAAAAAACCTTACATCATTTCAGTTGCCGGAAATGCCCGGTCAGGTAAAAGTACTTTTTCATCCTATCTGGCTTTGAAATTCCGGGAAAACCGCCTGAAAGTCCTTAAAATTGAACTTGACAACTGGATATTGCCTGAAAATATGCGCGCGGCATGTCATAATGTTTATGACCGTTTTCAGCTTGATAAAATTACTGCTGATATAGTTAAATTAATAAATGGTGCAAAAATACTTCTTTCAACCTATTCAAATCACCCTGAGAGAATATCTCTGCCTGTTGAATATGTAATGAATGACTGCGATATTATTATTATTGATGGTATTGTGGCCTTAAGTAATACTTACCTGCGTGAAATAGCTGATTTTAAAATATTCATGGAAATATCTCCTGACGTTTTTTATCAGCGCTTTGTGCAATATTACAGCTGGCGAGGGAAAACAGAACAGGAAGCCAGAACCCTGTTAGAAAAAAGAAAATCAGACGAGTATCAATTAATAGAAAAAGAAAGTAAATTTGCTGACCTTGTGATTAATACATTTAATACATGATCATTACCCGTACACCTTTCCGGATCAGCTTTGTTGGCGGCGGATCGGATATGGAAACATTCTACAGACGCCATCAGGGAGCTGTGCTTTCTACCACCATCAACAAATATATGTATATTTCAACGCATAAGTTTTTTTTTCCTGACCAGATCAGAGTAAAGTATTCGCAGACTGAAACGGTAAATAAACTCGATGAGTTGAAACACCCGATATTGCGTGAAGCAATGATGATAACCGGTATAAGCGGAGGCATAGAAATAAGCTCCATTGCCGATATACCTGCCGGCACAGGCATGGGTTCTTCATCATCCTTTACGG
>JAJUGM010000183.1 GCA_029268165.1 Bacteroidota bacterium | reverse complement strand
ATAGCATCTTCCAGTGTATTTTGACCTTTTACAATTGATGGAAACACCGAAATCAGTAATATGATCAAACCAAGACTAATTTTTTTCATAACCATTAAAATTTAATTTTTATTTAACATGGCAAATATAATAAGAACATTTAAGTAATAAAATCTTATAATGATTGTAAACAAATTTAATGCCATCGTTATATTTTTTCTGCACCGAACAAATTATGTATATTTGACCTCCAAATCAAGCAAACAATGTCAATTGAACTGCAGCGTGTTACAAAGCAATTTGGCAGCCAGAAAGCGCTGAATAATATTTCTTTCTCTGTTAAGGCAGGGGAAATAGCAGGGTTTATAGGCCCTAATGGTGCAGGTAAATCTACGACCATGAAAATTATTTGCGGACTGCTTCAGCCTGATAAGGGCACAGTATTAATTAACCAAAAAAAAATTGAGGAAAACTCATCTGAAGCGCGCCGATTTTTAGGCTATCTGCCCGAAACAAACCCTCTTTATCCTGAAATGTATGTTATGGAATACCTTTTATATGTTGCAGGTTTATACAAACTTGGGAAGAACAGCAAAGAGAGGATTAAAGACATTATTAACCTCGCCGGTCTCGAAACCGAAAAAAAGAAAAAAATCGGTTCGCTTTCAAAAGGATACCGGCAACGTGTTGGCATTGCCCAAACCCTTCTTCATGACCCCTCTGTGCTTATTCTTGATGAGCCAACATCAGGGCTTGATCCGAACCAGATCATAGAAATACGCAACCTTATTAAAGATATCGGAAAAAATAAAACAATCCTCCTTTCGACACATATTATGCAGGAAGTTGAAGCTATATGCGACAAGGTAATCATTATAAATAAAGGCGAAATTGTGGCTGACACCGGTACACGGCAACTTCAAAACACTGAAAGCGAAAAGTATCAGACTACACTTGTTGAGTTTAATGATAATCCTTCTGAAGAAGAATTGAAAAAAATTACCGGAGCTGAAGAAATCAGAAAACTCAGAGATAAGACCTGGCTCATACAATCGCCGGCTGATAAAGATATAAGGCCTGAAATATTCAGTTTTGCGGTAAAACATAACCTTGTCGTTTTGTCAATGCATAAAAAAGAAAAAAAACTTGAGGATTTATTTCGTGAACTAACCAGTTGAATACAATCATCCGGTAATATAATTTCACTGCTTTGTCAGCATATTCTGTCAAAAAAATTTCCTGGTTGAAAAAAACTGTTCGTGATTGATTGATTTATCTTTTTATCTTTACACCCTTATTTAATTTTAAAATTTTTAATACATGGCATATTTATTTACATCTGAATCCGTTTCTGAAGGGCATCCTGATAAAGTTGCCGATCAGATTTCCGACGCATTGCTGGATGAATTTCTGAGGGTTGATCAGAATTCCAAGGTTGCCTGTGAAACGCTAGTAACCACCGGACTTGTAGTATTAAGTGGAGAAGTTCATACCTCGGGTTATGTTGATGTCCAAAAAGTAGCCCGCGAAGTAATACGTAAAATTGGATACACCAGGGCAGAATATATGTTTGATGCTGATTCATGCGGTGTAATATCATCCATTCATGAACAGTCGATGGACATCCGGCAAGGCGTTGAACGTCAGCATGAGGAGGACCAGGGAGCCGGTGACCAGGGACTGATGTTTGGCTATGCCTCAACAGAAACTGATGAATATATGCCCCTTCCCATTGAACTTGCCCATGTGCTGCTGCAGGAATTATCAAATATACGCAGGGAAGGCAGGCTTATGCCTTATCTCAGGCCTGATTCAAAATCGCAGGTAACAATAGAATATAATGCTGACCGCCAGCCAAAATCGGTTCACACTATTGTTGTTTCTACCCAGCATGATGAATTTGCCTCTGAAAAGGCTATGATTGAAAAAATTAAATCTGACGTTGAAAAAATTCTGATACCGCGAACCATTCAGCGCCTTCCGAAAAGAGTGCAGCAGTTATTCAACAAGAACCTTATTTTACATGTTAATCCTACAGGCAAGTTTGTTATTGGCGGGCCGCATGGCGATACCGGCCTTACCGGCCGCAAAATAATAGTTGACACTTACGGAGGACGGGGAGCACACGGTGGCGGAGCTTTCTCAGGGAAAGACTCTTCAAAGGTCGATCGTTCAGCAGCATACGCTATGCGGCACATTGCCAAAAACATGGTCGCTGCCGGCATAGCCGATGAAGTGCTCGTTCAGGTTGCCTACGCTATTGGCGTGGCGAGGCCGGTTGGCTTATATGTCAACACATTTGGCACTTCCAAAGTGAAAATGAACGACTGGGAAATTGCCGAAAAAATTAATAAACTGTTTGACCTGCGTCCTTATGCAATAGTTAAACGATTCGGACTGAAAAACCCTGTATTCTTTGAAACAGCAGCATACGGACACATGGGGCGGCCTTTCCGTAAAGATAAAGTTTTTATTTATGAAAACGGTAATTCAAACGGAGGCAAACAAGTGCAGAAAGAGGCTGAATTTTTTGCATGGGAAAAACTTGATTATGTTGATGCACTTAAACAGGAATTCAAAATCTGAAGAAAAATAACTAATTTACTATCTATAATAATATCATTACCTGATGAATGAGTCTAAAAAATTCGCCATTATCGGAGTAGGCGGATATATTGCCGTAAGGCACCTGAAAGCAATCAAAGACACCGGCAATACTCTGCTGGCTTCTTTAGACCCCTCTGACAGCGTAGGTATTATTGACAGTTATTTCCCCGATAGTCATTTCTTTGTTGAATTCGAACGTTTTGACCGACATATTGATAAACTCCGAAGAGCCGGAACACAGGTAGATTATGTTAGTATTTGTTCTCCCAATTATCTGCATGACTCACACATCAGGTTTGCTCTTCGTTCAGGTGCCAATGCTATATGTGAGAAACCACTGGTATTGAATCCGTGGAACATAGATGCACTGAAAGAATTTGAAGATGAGTCAGGTAAAAAAATATACAACGTATTGCAGCTACGCCTGCACCCTGTGCTGATTGACTTAAAAAACAAAATTGAACAATCAGCATCGGATAAAAAACACGATATTGACCTCACTTATATCACCAGCCGGGGCAACTGGTATTTTATTTCATGGAAAGGAGAATTGCACAAGTCAGGTGGTATAGCCACCAATATCGGTATACATTTTTTTGATATGCTGATATGGATTTTCGGTAATGTAAAAGAAAATATTGTTCATGTTTTACAGCATAACAAAGCTGCCGGTTATCTTGAACTTGAAAAAGCCCGTGTACGCTGGTTTCTGAGCCTCGATTACAACGATCTTCCGCTAAAAGTGAAAGAACAAGGAAAAAGAACTTACCGTTCAATTATGATGGATAACCATGAAATTGAATTCAGCGAGGGATTTACCGACCTTCATACACAAACTTATAAGGAAATTTTAGCAGGAAAAGGATTTGGACTTAAAGAAGCCCGGCCATCAATTGAAACCGTTTTTGACATCAGAAATGCCAGTCCGGTTGGCCTTAAAGGAGAATACCATGAGATGTGCAAAAAAATACTATAAAAATTAATTCTAATACTATGGCACAAAAAAAAGTTGCACTCATAACAGGAATTACCGGCCAGGACGGAGCATACCTGGCTGAATACCTGTTAAAAAAAGGCTATATCGTGCATGGCACTAAAAGAAGAAGTTCACTTTTCAATACCGACCGCATTGATCATCTATACCTCGACCCGCACGTTGAAAACCGCAATTTTATGCTCCATTACGGCGACCTCACCGATTCAACAAACCTGATCCGTATCATCCAGGAAACACAACCCGATGAAATTTATAACCTTGCTGCCATGAGCCACGTGAAGGTTAGTTTTGATACCCCTGAATATACAGCCAATGCTGATGGATTAGGTACATTAAGGATTCTTGAGGCCATAAGAATACTTAACCTGACTAACAAAACCAGGTTTTATCAGGCTTCCACTAGCGAACTTTACGGCCTTGTTCAGGAAGTGCCTCAAACCGAAAAAACACCATTTTATCCACGCAGCCCTTATGCTGTGGCAAAACTTTATGGTTACTGGATCACCGTTAATTACCGTGAAGCATATAACATTTTTGCATGCAACGGAATATTATTTAACCACGAATCGCCCATACGGGGCGAAACCTTTGTTACCCGCAAAATTACACGCGCCGTTGCCCGCATTGCGCTTGGACTTCAGGATAAGCTTTATCTGGGTAACCTTTCAGCCAAACGCGACTGGGGCCATGCAAAAGATTACATCAAAGCCATGTACCTGATTCTGCAACAGGATAAACCTGATGATTATGTGATAGCTACCGGTATCACAACAGAAATCAGAGAATTTGTCAGACTGGCCTTCAGAGAGGTTGGTATTGAGATTGTATTCAGGGGTTCAGGGCCAAATGAAAAGGGTTATATCGCATCATGCAGTGATTCCAGATACCGGCTTGAAAAAGGAAAAGAGGTCCTTGCCGTTGACCCGCGCTACTTCAGGCCCACTGAAGTTGACCTTTTAATAGGTGACCCCTCAAAGGCAAAGGCAAAACTGAAATGGGAACCTGAATACGACCTGAAAGCGTTGATAAAAGACATGATTGCAAGCGATATCAAACTGATGCAAAAGGAATTATACCTTAAAAATGGCGGGTATCAAACATTGAACTATTTTGAATAAAGAAAAATGCTTTTTTTGTATATTTCACTTGTCTAAAAAACTAAAAAAAGCATTTGAGAAAAAGTAAATAAAATCTTGTTTTTGCCATGAAAAAAAACAGCAAGATTTATCTTGCGGGCCATACAGGCCTTGTGGGTAGCGCTTTAAAAAGAAAGCTTGAAGAAAAAGGTTACACCAATTTAATCGGAAGAACTATTAACGAGCTCGACCTTACCAATCAAAAGGCAGTAGCCGAATTTTTTGAAAATGAGAAACCCGAATACGTATTACTCGCCGCAGCCAAAGTTGGAGGTATAGTTGCCAATAATACCTACCGGGCGCAATTCATCTACGAAAACCTGATGATACAATGCAATGTTATCCACCACAGTTACCTCAACGGTGTTAAAAAATTACTTTTCCTGGGTAGTTCATGTATTTATCCGAAACAAGCCCCCCAACCCCTGAAAGAAAAATACCTGCTTACTGATGTGCTTGAATATACCAACGAACCTTATGCTATTGCCAAGATTGCCGGCATAAAAATGTGCGAAAGCTATAATATTCAGTACGGCACAAATTTTATTTCGGTTATGCCTACCAACCTTTATGGCCCGAATGATAATTACGACCTCGAAAAATCACATGTCCTGCCAGCATTAATCCGCAAGATGCACCTAGGGAAATGCCTGATTGAAGATAACTGGGAGGCAATCCGTTATGATTTCAATAAAAGGCCTGTTGAAGGTGTTGACGGTAAGGCCACTGAAATTGAAATTGGCGAAAAACTTGAAAAATACGGAATATTCAGGCATGCAAATACAGGTTCTCCTGTTACCGTGAGGCTCTGGGGAACCGGAGCTCCACGTCGCGAATTCCTTCACTCCGATGATATGGCCGACGCCTGTGTTTATCTTATGGAAAATGTGGATTTTAAAGATATTGTAAAAGATAAATTTGCTGATAAAATAACATCACGTGATCCTAAGATAGAAATCAGAAATACCCATATCAATATCGGAACCGGCAAGGATCTTACAATTAAAGAGCTTGCATATCTTGTAAAAGAAATTGTCGGATTTGACGGGCTTATTGAATGGGATACCTCCAAACCCGACGGGACTTTCCAGAAACTGCTCAGCGTAAAAAAGATAAATGAACTCGGATGGAAAGAAAAAATAACCCTCGAGGAGGGTATCAAAATGGTTTATCAGGAATACTGCAAATAAAAATGCCCGATAGGTTTACTATATTTTCCCCTTTTTAAAGGGTTTGATATTAATTTTTCAGAGAAAACCAGGATTTAAAATAAGGATATTACTAATTTAGTCGTTCATTAAACCGTTTGAATATGTTTCCAAAAAACATCCGGCATATATTTTATATCCTTACTTTTGTAATTATGCTGCTTTCCTCATCATGCACACGTTACAGGCAACTCGTGTATATGAGAAATGTTGACACTGACAGTACCGTAAATTTCTACCCGAAAACTCAACCTGTTTATAAAATACAGACACGTGATATATTATACATACGTATTTATACCTTTGACCAGGAAGTAAGCAACATGATAAACCAAACGGCAGGTGTTTCGCAGCAAAACCTGTTTCAGAATGAATCAAGCCTTTTTGTAAACGGCTATACAGTGAATGATTCAGGTTTTATTGAAATACCTGTTCTCGGCAGAATTATTGTTGCCGGTAAAACGGTTGATGAAGCAACCATGGCAATCCGCGAAAGATCAGAGCGTTTTCTCAAAGATGCAACGATAATAGTCAAACTTGTATCGTTTAAATTTTCAGTGCTGGGTGAGGTTTCCCGGCCCGGTACCTATCATAATTACAGCAATCAGTTAACTGTGCTTGAAGCAATAAGCATGGCAGGCGATATTACCGATTACGGCAACCGTCATAAGGTTTTAGTACTCAGGCCCGACAAAAACGGCACCAAAACCTTCAGGCTCGATTTAACTGACAGGAATATTCTGACATCCGACGGTTTTTTCCTTCTTCCCAATGATATTGTATATGTTGAACCTATAAAAACCAAATTTTTTAAAATCAACATTCCAACCATTTCACTTTTTCTCACCAGTATATCCACATTAATCCTTGTACTGAAATATATTGAAACGTTTTAGATTAACGTGAGTTCGGGCATTTATTTTAAATGGT
>JAJUGM010000182.1 GCA_029268165.1 Bacteroidota bacterium | reverse complement strand
TTGTGATAGCGACCATTCAAGAAGGTTTTCAAGCAGGTTATATGTTTGAATTACAGAATTTTTTATAGCGTGTGAAACCATTTCCATCTCATCGGTATCGTTTCTTTTGATCTTCATCAGTAATAATTCGCTAAAACCAAGTATATTGTTCATTGGGTTTTTCAGGTCATGTGCTATAATTGAAAAAAACCTATCTTTCATAGCAATTTGTTTGGTGAGATCATCTGAAATACTAACGTTCACCATAATGATAAAACCAAAGTTAATGAGAATCTCAGCCAGTGCAAGCGCTGAAAAAAGAATTATACTTTCGATAGTCGGAGCCATCAGATCAATCACCTTCATATGAAAGGTAACCACCGACCGGGTAAGCATGGCAAGGCCGAACAGAAAAAAGGCCATGGCATTGATACGGAATACAGTTTTTAAGGATTCGGATGGTGGTGTAAGCATTTCATAAAAGCAAAAACCTGCCCATATGGCATATAATATCGAATTCACAGACACCCTGAGCCCCATGTGGTAATAAATGTGTGTAAAAATAGTGGTTGCTATTACACTTGCAGCTGGTAGTGTGATTAAAATAAAATAATTAATATGTTTTTCCTTATATTTCCATAAAGCTAGCAGAAAAAAGCACTGGCCTGTGAAAGCCAGTAAATTAGTAAAAAACAAATTGATAAATTCTTCAGGGTAGGGATAAAAAGCATATATAAACAAACTAAGAGCAACCATAAAGCTTCCGGAAGCCCAATGATAAATGCCATGAATAAAAGAAGTTGACTTTTTGAAGAATAGCATCAGGAATCCGAAAAGCAAAGAAAAGCCTGCGATAAAAAGAATAAATTCTCTGAGGTTTAATTGGGTCATATCTTAAATAAAGGATAAAAATATAAAAACTTTCCGTTTTCTCTGACTAATATTCACATCAAATAAAAAATTATTAGGTAAAATGTTGACTAAATAAAAATTTATTGTATATATTTGCCAAAATGAAAAACATGAGAAATGTCATAGTCATAGTAAACCTTATTCTTCTTGTAGTAGTAGTGATTGGTGCTACAGGGTGAGAATGGTTTATATGACAATGAAAGATACAACGAAAGCCATTCTTACCTTATAGAATGGCTTTCTGATTTTAAAGAGGCGACACACACATTTAAGAATATGAAAATTAAACTCAGAAGTTCAAAAACCACCGATGGCCGTTTGATGGCCGGTGCCCGTAGTCTTTGGCGTGCCACAGGGATGAAAGAAGAGCAAATAGGGAAACCGATAATAGCCGTTGTCAACTCGTTTACTCAGTTTGTTCCGGGTCATACACATTTACACAATGTGGGACAGGAAATAAAAGCCATTATTGAAAAAGAGGGTTTTTATGCCCCTGAGTTTAATACGATTGCCATTGACGATGGCATTGCCATGGGACATGACGGGATGCTTTATTCATTACCGTCACGCGACCTTATTGCCGATAGCATCGAATACATGTGTAATGCCCATAAGGTAGATGCCATGATATGCATTGCCAATTGTGATAAAATTATTCCCGGTATGCTGATGGCTGCTATGAGGCTTAACATTCCCATGGTATATGTTTCAGGTGGGCCTATGGAGGCAGGTAATGTTGGTCCAAAGAAATATGATCTGGTAGATGCTATGGTGCTGGCAGCTGATGATACGGTTACTGATGAGGAACTGGCACAAATTGAACAAAATGCTTGTCCCACCTGTGGTTCATGCTCAGGTATGTTTACTGCCAATTCAATGAACTGCCTCAGCGAAGCACTTGGTTTGGCACTGCCCGGAAACGGCACAGTAGTTGCCACACATAAAAACAGAAAGAAGATCTTTGAACAAGCTGCCAGGCTCATTGTTGAAAACACAAGAAAATATTATGAAGAAGGAGACGAATCAGTACTGCCTCGTTCAATAGCCACACGGGCAACCTTTTTAAATGCCATGGCTCTTGATATTGCTATGGGCGGGTCAACAAATACAGTTTTACATACGTTGGCCATAGCACGCGAGGCCGGTGTTAACTTTACCATGAAAGATATTGACACACTTTCGCGTAAAGTGCCTGTATTATGTAAAGTTGCGCCCAGTTCGCATTATCATGTTGAAGATGTGAACCGTGCTGGCGGTATACTTGGTATTTTGGGTGAACTCGAACGCGGCGGATTACTTGACACCTCAGTAAAAAGAGTTGATGGCCTTACTCTTGCACAAGCAATTGAGCGGTATGATATCCGCAGGTCGACTGTTGCACAAGAGGCAAAAGAATTATACCTCAGCGCGCCGGCCGGAATAAAAAGCCTTACGCTTGGTAGCCAGGGTGTAATGTATAAGGAACCAGACCTTGACAGAAAGGGTGGATGCATCCGCAGCATAGAAAACTGTTATTTCAAAGACGGTGGTCTGGCTATACTCTTTGGCAATATAGCGCGCAACGGCTGCGTTGTGAAAACCGCAGGAGTTGATGTCTCATTATTTAACTTTAAAGGGCCTGCCAGGGTTTTCGAATCGCAGGAAGATGCCTGTGATGCGATCCTTGGCGGGAAAGTGAAGGCAGGTGACGTGGTAGTTATCCGCTATGAAGGCCCGAAGGGCGGCCCAGGCATGCAGGAAATGCTATATCCTACATCATATATTAAATCAAAAGGACTAGGTAAGCTTTGTGCCCTAATAACTGACGGCCGTTTTTCAGGCGGAACAGCTGGCCTATCCATCGGACATATTTCTCCCGAAGCCGCTGCAGGAGGTGAAATTGCCCTGTTACAAGATGGTGACATGATTGAAATAAATATCCCCGAACGCAAAATTAATGTTATGCTTTCGGATGAGGAACTGAAACAACGTAAACTGAACGAAGAAAAAAGAGGCAGTAAAGCCTATACCCCAAAAACACGCAACCGGCTGATTTCTGACTCACTGAAAGTATATGCAAAAATGGTAACATCGGCTGATACGGGAGCAATAAGGATAGTGGAACAGTAAAAGTGGATAAGTTTGAAAGGATTATCCCATAACCTACCAAAGATTCTTATGTAGGCAAAAATTTACAACAGATAGTATTACAACAAAAAATTAAATATATGAAAGATCAGATAGAAACAATAGAAACCAAAACAAGAAAGAAAATTCGAACTACAGGGGCTGATGCGGTTATGCGATCGCTCATTCACGAGGGTGTTGAAATTATTTTCGGATATCCGGGTGGTGCCATAATGCCTGTGTATGATGCGCTTATGGATCACAGCGACAAAATTAAGCATATTCTTACCAGGCATGAACAGGGAGCTATACATGCCGCACAGGGATATGCAAGGGTGACAGGCAAAGTAGGTGTCGTTATGGCTACTTCGGGACCTGGTGCAACAAATCTTATTACCGGTATTGCCGATGCCATGGTTGATTCCACGCCCATTGTCTGCATTACCGGCCAGGTTACTGCTCCGCTGTTAGGCACTGATGCCTTTCAGGAAACCGATGTAATTGGCATATCCATGCCGGTCACCAAATGGAATTACCTGATAACCAAGCCCGAAGAAATACCCGAAATTTTTGCCCAGGCATTTTTTATAGCCCGTTCAGGCCGGCCAGGTCCTGTACTTATTGATATTGCAAAAAATGCTCAGTTCGGCGAATTCGATTTCGAATATAGAAAGTGCGTAAAGATCAGGAGTTATGTACCAAAACCTGTTGTAAAGCCTGAAAAGGTACGTCAGGCAGCCGAACTGATTAACAAGGCAAAAAAACCTTATATCCTTTTTGGACAAGGAGTAATTCTGGGTAACGCCGAAGACGAATTCAGAGCTTTTGTTGAAAAGTCAGGGATTCCAGCTGCATGGACTATTCTCGGAGCCTGCGCATTGCCCAAAAAACACCCGCTTAACATGGGTATGCTTGGTATGCATGGCAACTATGCAACAAACATTAAAACAAATGAATGTGATTTGCTTATCGCAGTAGGCATGCGTTTCGATGATCGCGTAACAGGCGATTTGAAGCGTTATGCGCCTCAGGCTAAAGTTATTCATCTGGAGATTGACCGTGCTGAAATCAATAAAAATGTTAAAGCTGACGTTGCTGTCCTGGGCGATGTCAAAGAATCACTTCCAATGCTGACAAAACTCATCGAAAAACGTGACCATTCAGCATGGATTAAAGAGTTCAAGGAAGCTGAAAAAATCGAATATGAAAAGGTTATTAAAAATGATCTTTATCCCCGCAAAGAAGGCCTTACTATGGGCGAAGTAATAAGAATACTGAACGAAAAAACTCATGGTGATGTTATTGTTGTAACCGACGTAGGTCAACATCAGATGATAACTTCAAGGTATTTCGAATTCAGAAATAAACGTTCATTTGTAACATCAGGTGGGCTGGGCACAATGGGTTTCGGCCTTCCGGCAGCTCATGGAGCCAAAATTGGCGCGCCAGACAAAGAAGTTGTGCTTATTGTTGGTGACGGCGGATTACAAATGACCATTCAGGAACTGGGTACAATTAATCAAACCCAGGCAGCCATAAAAATTATTCTGATGAATAACAAAGACCTCGGAATGGTGAGACAATGGCAGGAGATGTTTTTTGAAAAACGATATTCAGAAACCTATCTGCTTAACCCGGATTTCATAAAAGTTGCCGAAGGATTTGGAATAAAGGGTAAAAAAGTACTCCATCGCCCCGAACTTGATACTGCCATTCAGGAAATGCTTGATTATAAAGGCCCCTATTTCCTTGAAGTCAACATAGAAAAAGAAGACAATGTGTTGCCTATGGTTCCTGCCGGTGCATCCGTGTCTGAAGTAGTTCTCGAACATAAAAAATAATGAATATGTCACTTGATAACAGAAAAAACGGCGAAAGAAGGCAGAATTATACTATTTCCGCTTTCTCTGAAAACCATATTGGTTTGCTGAACCGCATCACAATTATTTTTACACGCAGGCATGTAAATATTGAAAGCCTCACTGTTTCAGCATCAGCTATAAAAGGTATTCATAAGTTTACCATTGTGGTGAATGACACCCGCGAAAAAGTTGATAAAGTGGTACGGCAAATTGAAAAGCTGGTAGAAGTGCTTAAAGCATATTATCACACAGATGATGAAGTAATTTATCAGGAAATAGCTTTATATAAAATACCTACAAAAGCACTCATTGAAGGAGACGACCTTGAAAAAACCATCCGGAAACATAATGCACGCATTCTTGAAGTCAGACCTGAATATACCGTCATCGAAAAAACCGGGTATAAGGAGGATTATATGGCACTCTTTGAAGAACTCAGGAAATACGGAGTGCTTCAATTTACCAGTTCAGGCAGGGTGGCCGTTACCCGTTCAAGCAAAGAATTGCTTGCAACATATCTTAAAGAAGCCGGTGAACTTACTGCCGAATATGAAAATAACTAAACATCAAATACAAATCAATTATGGCAAAAATTAATTTTGGCGGAATTATTGAAGACGTTATTACACGTGAAGAATTCCCTTTAAAAAAAGCTCAGGAAGTACTTAAAAATGAAGTAGTTGCAGTAATAGGTTATGGTGTTCAGGGACCTGCACAATCATTGAATATGAGAGATAACGGCATAAATGTTATCGTAGGCCAGGCACCAGAATTCAAAGCCGACTGGGATAAGGCAGTTAAAGACGGCTGGGTTCCGGGCAAAACGCTCTTCTCTGTTGAAGAAGCTGCAAAAAAAGGTACCATTATCCAGTACCTTGTTTCAGATGCTGCTCAGCGTGCCATCTGGCCTATACTCAAACCATGCCTTAATAAGGGCGATGCCCTTTATTTTTCACATGGATTTTCCATTACATATAAAGAACAAACCGGTGTAATTCCTCCCTCTGATGTTGATGTAATTCTTTGTGCTCCCAAAGGCTCGGGGACCAGTGTAAGACGAAATTTTCTTGCCGGTGCGGGCATTAACTCAAGTTACGCTGTTTTCCAGGATTACACAGGCAGGGCAAAAGAAAGGGTAATTGCATTAGGTATCGCCATCGGTTCAGGTTACCTTTTCCCCACCACGTTTGAAAATGAAGTTTATAGTGACCTTACTGGAGAACGTGGTGTTCTGATGGGAGCGCTGGCAGGCATTATGGAAGCTCAATACAAGGTGTTGCGCGAAAACGGCCACAGCCCAAGCGAAGCATTTAACGAAACCGTAGAAGAACTTACCCAAAGCCTAATCCGCTTGGTTGATGAGAACGGTATGGACTGGATGTATGCCAACTGCAGTGCAACAGCCCAACGCGGAGCACTCGACTGGCTGCCTAAATTCAGGGAAGCTACACTGCCGGTATTCCGTGAACTATACCAGCGCGTGAAAAACGGTGATGAAACCAGACGGGTTCTCGAAAAAACCGGACATCCCAATTACCGGGCTGACCTTGATGCTGAGCTTAAGCAAATGCGGGAATCAGAAATGTGGCAGGCCGGTCAACAGGTGCGAAACCTCAGACCAAAGCATAAATAATTAAGGGTCTAATTTTTCATAAGATAATTTAATACTCAAGGTCGTTTGGTTAAGAAATTATTTGATATCCTTTTCAAAGTGACCATCAGAGAAGTCTTAACTAAACGACTTTTAAAAAGCGATGAATTATTATCTGCCTGTTGCTATGGAAATTTTATGCTGTTGTTAACCTATTTTAGAAAAAGTATTTAATTCACTCACAGGCGGCATTCCATCTTCACATATTTTGATAAAGCATTAATGAACGTGAGTTCGGGCATTAATTAACAGGTTGTTAATAACTTAAATATTTTAATAATAAAGAAAAGGGAACTTAGGATTATTAAACAACCTAAAACTAAGTTCCCATGAAAATACTAAATGAAGACAAGTTAATACAAATAT
>JAJUGM010000181.1 GCA_029268165.1 Bacteroidota bacterium | reverse complement strand
TACGGATCAATATTGGGCTGAATTACCACAATATTGACCGGACTGTTTTTTTCTTTATAGTTTTTAAAAATACTCAGTGAGATAATCACAGGGCATATAACCAGTATTACAATAAAAAATACATAAGCAATCAGCAATCTGCCCTTCATGCCTGCAATATATTGTTTAATCATATTGAAAACCAATATATTTATAAGTAATATCCACAAAGAACCTCCCAAAACACCTGTATATTCATACCATTGGATCAGTTTTATGTTGTAATTAAAACCATGTCCCAGAACAAGCCATGGCCATGAAATTTCGGCGTTGAAATAAAAATGTTCCCAGGCAATCCAGTAAACTATCAGCGAAAAGTAACCGACAGCAGGCCCGAGCCATCTTCTGGTAATATGAAAAATCCAGAAAACCAGGCTGGATAGTACACTGTTGACCAGAATGGCTATTACAACACCAACTGCTGAAGCATTAAATATCCACCAGGTTGTCAGCGTGTTAAAAACAAGGAAACATAGCAGAGCATAATAAAATACAACGACTGACCTGTTCTCATCTGCTTTTGATGCAAGGTGGTCTTCAACAAAAAGCAGGGGTACCAGTGCGATCATTAATATGAGTCCGTGCCCCTTTTCATACCATGCTGTTGAGAGTAAAATACCACTGCTTATTGCCAGTAAAATCAAATGTTTCCTTTTCATAACTTTACTACCAGTTTAAGATGACAAATATAAACGATATAACTATTACTGATAACCGAATTAATTTATTGTTTGTATTTTCGTGCTTTTATTTTTAAAGAGCATAATATGATCACATTTATCTCACCTTATCAGGCTGTTGCTTTCAATAAAATCAGCAACAGTATTTTCAGAAGCGCTTTTAGTGGTATACTTAATGAAACCAGGGAAAAAATTGAGAAAATAATCTCCAATCCTTCTGGTCCTGACTTCGACAATACTATTGAAGCACTTGAACACAGCCTTACAAATTTAAAACGATTTGAACTGATTTTTTTTAATATTAATGCTGCAGAAACAAACAAAGAGTTGCAGCAGCTGGCTCAGGAAATATCACCTCAGTTATCGTCATTTTACAATGATATTACGCTGAATGAAGCATTGTTTAACAAGGTAAAAACTGTTTATGATAGAAGGCATGGTCTAAGCCTGTCGGTTGAAGCCCGAAAATTACTTGAAGAAACTTACGAGGGATTCATCCGCAACGGTGCCAGTCTGGATAGCGAAACAAAAAAGGAGTTCAGGGAAGTAACCCGCGAACTGTCACTGCTGAGCCTAAAATTTGAAGAAAACCTGCTTGATGAAACAAATGCTTTTCAGTTGCACCTGACGCGTGAAGAGGATCTAGCAGGGTTGCCTGATTTTGTGATTGAAGCAGCTGCTATAGAGGCAAGGGACAGAAATCTTCCGGGCTGGGTTTTTACACTGAAAATGCCCAGTTATACCGCATTTATGAAATATGCGGATAACCGCAAGCTGAGGGAAAGACTTTACAGGGCCTATAATTCAAGGGGATTTCAAAACAATAAAAGGGATAATCAGGAACTGGTAAAACGTATTGCAAATCTTCGCCTGAAGAAAGCTAACCTGCTCGGATATGATACTTATGCCCGTTATGTGCTTGAAAAACGGATGGCAGAAACGCCCGAAAGAGTCAATACATTTTTGAATGAACTGCTGCAGGCTTCCAAACTATTTGCACTTAAAGAATATGCCGAATTGCAGCAGTTTGCGCGTAACCTGGGCGCCGATTTTGAGCTTCAGCGATGGGACTGGCCTTATTTTGCCGAAAAACTGAAAAAGGAAAGACTTAATATTAATGATGAGTTGACAAAACCATATTTCAGGCTCGAAAAAGTTGAAAAAAGCATCTTTGACCTTGTTTATAAGTTGTACGGTCTTAGGTTTATTTTAAAAAATGATCTGCCTGTTTACCATCCAGAGGTAAAGGCTTATGAAGTTATTGATGAAAGCGGCCGTTTTATGGCTGTTTTGTATCTCGATTATTTTCCGCGTGAAGGAAAACAGGGCGGGGCATGGATGACTAATTATCTCGAGCAATACAGGAAGGATTCAGAGGACATCAGGCCACATGTTTCACTTGTCTTTAATTTTACCAAGCCTGCCGGGGCAAAACCTTCGTTGCTTACTTATGAAGAATTCCGGACATTTCTGCATGAGTTTGGCCATGCATTACATAGCATACTGAGTGAATGCACCTACTGGTCGTTGTCGGGCACCAGTGTTTACCGCGATTTTGTTGAACTACCCTCACAAATTATGGAAAACTGGGGCGAAGAGAAAGAATGGCTTAGTGAAGTGGCAATACATTATGAAACCGGTGAAAAAATGCCCGATGATATGATTGATAAATTAATAAAAAGCAGGAATTTTCATAACGGATATGCTTTTGTGAGGCAGCTGAGTTTTGGATTGAATGATATGGCATGGCATTCAATAACCAAACCATACGAAGGCAGTGTAATAGAGTTTGAAAGGAAAGCTGTTAAGCCGGCTGAATATTTCCCGGTAGTTGACGGATGTTGTGTCAGTACCGCATTTCATCATATTTTTGGTGGTGGTTATGCAGCAGGCTATTATGGGTATAAATGGGCTGAAGTGCTTGATGCCGATGCCTTTGAATTATTCAAAAAACATGGCATTTTTAACCGTAAAACCGCTTTACTTTTCCGAGAACATATTTTATCAAGAGGGGGAACTGAACATCCAATGGAATTATACAAACGCTTCCGGGGCAGAGAACCTTCGGTGAGAGCATTACTTGAAAGAAGCGGACTGATCAATAATGCACTTTAATACCAATTGCATTACTTTTCTTAAGATTTATTATTTTTTAGCAACTGTAAAACTAATTTCCAAAGACTGATTAGTTATCAAAAATTCAAGCATAAGTAATAAACGAAAATACATAAAGACTTCATTACTTAGTCACTTTAAAGAAATAGCAAACTAACGTTAGTATTAATATTCCTCATCATCTCATCACTTCATCGCCTCATCACTTTTATATGCCGTCAGTCCCAGCACCTCAGTTCCCTGCTCAAACACAATATCCACAGGAATATCTTTTTGTTCAATGGTTTTAAGCGTATTTTGCAGGTCAGTGTCCATTATTCCGTATTGCCGGATAAAGCTTGCAGCTTTTTCATAATCTCCATCACCCTGAATTGTCAATATAAGTGTTGATAAGGAGTTCATGGCATCTTTCATTTTGTCAAAATTAATTGCATATTTTCCATCAGCTTCAATGGTAAAAGCACCTTTTTCTTTAAAATAGTTGAATCTTATCAGGTTTGCCCTGCCATGTGCACTTGATGCCCCGAAACGTATCGACCGGAAGATGCCGGCCATAAATGTGGTATATTCATCTATCATGTTGACATCGGCTTCTCCCATTTCATTCAGTTTTGTTACCAGATATAAACCGAGTATATCGGCTTTTCCTTCTTCCATTGTTGTATAATGCTCTTTCAGGGCCTCACGCACAGTCCCTTTTCCGTTTATTGTATTTCTCATACCTAATCCATGAGCTGTTTCATGAAACATAGTATTTGAAAAAAAAGCATCAAAGGTAACATGTTTTAGCTGACTTTCAGTAATTACTTCTTTAGCTATAGGCACCAATATGTTCTCGAATTTAGCTTTCATGGTATTTTTTAATTGCAGCCTGCGGCTGCCTTTGGCTGCCTGAACTCTTTCATCATTAGGAAGATTAATGGCAATGGTTTTGCTTCCTGCATTGCAGTCGCCGGCATAATAAACAGCATCATAAACCCCAAGGTCAGATTCGCTGCCCGGTAATTCTTTCTTGTATCGTTCATCAACAGGTAATTCTTTCTGAAGTGCCGGCAATAAACTGATATAACGTGAAAGACGTTTGGTCCATTCATTGTCTTTTATCAGCACAAAGGCCTCATGAGCAGCTTTATATCCGAATAGCTGGTCCTCGTATGTTTCAATGGGGCCAACCACAAAGTCGATGGTGTTGTTTTTCATTTCCATCCAGGCTATATCGCTTGCAAAATAATCATCGGTGAGCAAAGCTTCTGCTCTCAGTTTGAGGTATTTTCTCAGCCCCTCATCCTCGGCGAGAGATGCAGCCTGCTGTATGAGGAGTGAAGCTTTTGTTATATAATCTTTAAAAGCCTCATGATAAGGAATGACCTTCAAGATGCCATTTTCATCCCTTCTTAGAATGGTATATAAACTGGTTTTTTCAGCTATTGCCAGTTTTTCAAATTCTTCCCTTGTCATATCGGGTGGATAGAAACAAGCGCCCAGTGGTTTGGGGCCAAATTCTCTTAAAAACGGCTGGTTATTATTTAGCCTTTCCCATGGCCCGTAATTAATCAATGCAAGCTTCCGCCCGGTTTCTGTTTTTATTTTGCTGAGAAGTGAATCTTTATTTCCATAGGCTTCAAGCCAGAAAATATCATCCATCACCATAGCTGCTTCAATGAGTAGTGGTATCATTTGTTTTTCCTTATCAGTAAGTACACTCAGGTCTGTTGTGAGCCTTACAACGCTGAAATCATTAAGTTTTGTCATAAGCGAATCTGTTGCTGCAACTTTACTTTGTGCAGGTTGTTGTTTGCATTCCATAAATAACAAGAAAGAACATGACAAAATAAAATAAATAAATATTTTTTTCATATCTGCAGAAACCTTTGATTAATACCAAAATTAGTATTTTACAACTGATAAAAGCTGATATTTTAAGTTTTTTATTATCTTCATCTTTGATTTTGAAATAATAGCCTTTAAATTAATTATTTAAAAACGCATAATGGATTCCGGAATGATTTTTACGGTAATTGTTATTAGCCTGCTGGCTTTGATATTTATTGTGTTTATGGTGTTATACAATAAACTGGTAAAAAAAAGAAATGAGGTTAACAATGCCTTTGGTTCAATAGATGCTATGCTTAAAAAAAGATATGACCTGATACCCAATCTGGTGGCAACCGTAAAAGCATACATGAACCACGAGGCTTCCATTTTTTCAGAAGTAACAAGGCTTCGAACACGTGTTAATCAGGCCCGGTCACAAAATGAAATTATTGATTCACATAATAAACTGGCCAGTAACATTGATAATCTGCTGATGATTGCTGAAAATTATCCGCAATTAAAGGCAAGCCGGAATTTTCTCGATCTTCAGGGGGCATGGAATGAGGCAGAGGAACAAATTTCAGCTTCAAGAAGGTATTTTAATGCTGCTGTTACATCCTATAACAATGTTGTCCTTTCTTTTCCTTCTAATCTGATTGCTTTGTGGTTTGGATTTAAACCCATGATGGTATTTCAAATACCCGATTCAGAAAGGCAAAACATCAGTGCTAAAGAATTATTCAAATAAGTTGAATGATTACTGAGGCAGATTTTCAGAATTTATATGAAACCGTGCTTACTGATGAACTGAGGTCATTAGAGAGTTTACGAATTAAAATAGTGAAAAAATTTAACCGTAACTTAAGCACGGGTGGTATTTTCTTTATTATTTCCCTGCTGTTTCTTGTATTTCTGTCTTATCCTCTTATAGTAGTTTCTGTGTTTTTAGTGGGCCTGGGTTTCGTTGGTACTGCCCTTGGAGGCACGGTTGAACCTTTGCAAAATATTAAAAGTCAGTATAAGCATAAAATTATTCTGCAGGTATTGAATTTTATGTTTCGTGATTTTGAATATATTCCAAGACAGAAGTTGAATAATGCCATTATTTATGATAGCATGCTTTTGAATATGATTCCAGGCAGTATTACTGGCGAAGACTATCTGAAGTTCAGGATTGGTGAAACATCTGTTCATCTTTGTGAGATAAGAACATATAATAGGTCTGATGAAGGCCGTGCTGCTTTTAAGGGCATGTTTATCTCCGCCGGTTTTAACAAGAATTTTACCAGTAAAACAATTGTATTATCAAGGAAATATACCAACATCAGGAGAAAAATAAAATTGTTTTTATTAGCCGGAAACAAAAAGGTAATACTGGAAGACCCGGTATTTAATAAAAGTTATCTGGTGTTTACCGATGATCAGGTTGAAGCAAGATATATTTTATCAACTTCTTTTATGGAAAGAATTTTAGCTTTCAGAGCCCGTTCAGGGAAAGATTTATCTTTTTCATTTGTAAATAACCGCATGTATATGATTATTCCCGAAAAGGTCAATCTTTTTGAATATACAGTTTTCGGGCGGGTTGACAGATATCAGGAGGTGAAGGCCAGTTTTGATTATTTCAGGCTGATTTCGGATATAGTCTATGAACTTGACCTGAATAAACGTATCTGGAGTAAAAAGTAGCAGCGATTTACGCTACTTACAGGGCTAAACTCAAGCATGATGAGTAAACCCAAGTACGATGAATAAAAAATACATCCATGCGAATAAAAATTTAATGTATTTTTAGAGTAATTTTGGCATGCAGGAGTGAGTAGTGATGGGGCTTTGCCCCATATCCCACATACTTTTTTGACCTGACAAAAAAAGGATGTAAAAAAGTGAAGGCTGAATAAGTTATCCTTAGAAACTGTTTAGGCCATTATCACTATGTGAAACACCTGCTGCTGATTTGGTCGCTCATTTAAAAAGGCCATAATACTAATATTAGGCAGTATATTAAACCCTACCAGGAATCAACAAATTCATCATACATGGTTTAGAGAATGGCTAAATTTAAAATTTAAAATTTATTATTATAAAAGTTGTTCCTTTGTGAATTCTTTGTGCCTAGTGTCTTAGTGGCTAAAGATTGAATGCCTCAAAGGCTCTAAAACGCAAAGGTTCACAAAGATTTACAAAAATTCAAACAGGCTCTTAACGCTAACCGAAATTTTCCATCATCAACCGTTATCAG
>JAJUGM010000180.1 GCA_029268165.1 Bacteroidota bacterium | reverse complement strand
TAAAAAACAGTTTGATTATCATTTGCCCATGCAACATATCCTATGGTATTTTCAATCACATCGGTAAATAATGTTCCTGTTTCAAGATTTTTAAAATAAATCGTATATAATCGACGGCTTACTGTATCAACTCCAAATGCCAGTATTTTGTTATCAGGACTGACCGCCAGGCCTGTAACATGATAATAATCATGCCCTGCAGCCATGTCATTCACATTAAGCATAATTTCCTCGGGAGCTTTCAAATTTCCCTTTTTTCTGCAATATACAGGGTATTCCTTGCCTTCTTCATAACGCACGTAATAAAAATAACCGTTTTCAAAATAAGGCACCGACATATCGGTCTGTTTGATTCTGCCAATAATCTCATTATACAGTTTTTCCTGCAACTTTTTTGTATCCTGCAAAATGAAATCGGTATATCTGTTTTCTTCCTTCAGGTATTCAATAACTTCTGGATTATCACGTTCATTAAGCCAGTAATAGTAATCAATACGGGTTTGTCCGTGAATTGTCAGTTCCTTCTTTATCTTCTTAGCTTTAGGTGGAATCATATTGTCGTTATTTTTGCAAGATGTACCGGTTAACAATAGCAGCAAGGTATAAAATAAGATGTTTTTTAAAAAACGTAATGAATACATAAAATAAATTTATTAAACCTGATTTCAGATAAATTCTGTCAATATAAAATTAACAAAAAATAATTGCCTGCAGTGATTTACTGCATAAAAATTGTTCTGCTTAACAGACGATTGGGAACAGTGCCTTTATGAATATATAAAACGGATGGAAAGTGTTTTATCAAAGCAGGAAACTCAGTTTTAAATTTCTTCCAGTTTTCGGTTGAAATCAGCACAAGATCTATGTTTTCGAGAAAATCATTTTCTGTAAGCCGGTTTTGGATTATTTCAGGATAGAATCCTGAGTTGTTCAGGTATTTTTTAATATTATTTTCTGAATTATGGGCAGGAAATATATAACATTTTTGATTGCTTTTTTTCATGAGGTTATGGGCATAACGTATTATAACATCATCATTGTTACCATATAATATCAGAAGTATTGAATTAAGCTGCAATTTTTTTCTTTCACTGAAAACCAGAACATCACAATTAACCTCATGAATCACTTTTCTGATGATGCCGCCAAGCAAATCTGAGCTGAAAACAGAGTAAGCACCTCCCAGAATAATGAAATCAGGATTTTCGAAGCGGCAAGTCTTAATAATCTCTGTAGCCACATCTCCACCTGTATTTTTGTATATTGTTCTGGGTTGAATATCAAGGCGTTTTGCTGTTTTCAAAACAGGCGTGAAACTTTCTTTTTCAAATACTATCGCATCATCAGGGGATATATCTGTTCGGGTAGATAAGTGCAAAGCAACATATTCAGTATCAGTAGCAGGGTCAGGGACAATGTACCTGCTTATTTTCAGTAAAGAACTACCCATGTAAGGGTTTGCAAATGAAAGCAGCACTTTTTTTGTTTTTGTTAAAACTTTTGAAGGTAACTTTTCGCGATAGAGATAATGAATGAGGCTTAAAGCCGGGCCAGTCATAAAAGTAGTTACCAGTGTCATAATTACCAGCATAGAATATAGTTCGGCTGAGAGAATACCCAGCTCAAATCCTATATTAATAACAACAAGTTCCATAAGACCTTTTGAATTCATTAAAACACCCAGTGTAAGTGATTGCTGCCAGTTTAATTTCACGAACCTTGATGCAAGTAATGTTCCTCCGAATTTTCCAATAAAAGCCACACCAATAATTAAAATACACAAACCCCATAATGAAGGTGAATTAATCAGACCGATTTCGGTCCTGAGTCCTGTTTCAACAAAAAACAGCGGTAATAATAACACAAGGGCAAGATCCTGGATTTTTTCTGTAATTATTTGCTTAAAATTGATATTGTCAGGCATGATAACTCCGGCCATAAAGGCACCAAATAATGCATGAATTCCGATTATTTCCGACAGAAAGGCAGAAATAACCAATATAAGAAACACCAGTGCGACAATGGGTTTGCTGATTCTTTCTCGGGTTGTATAAATAGCACCTATGCGTTGAATAAAAGGCCTAAGCACAAAAAGCATCACTACAACGTAGATAAAAGAAAGGATTATTGTAATGATAGATGGTGTAAGGGCTCTGGCTTTTACAAATGCAATAACAACGGCCAGAATACACCATGCTGTGATATCACCTATTGCTGCAATGGTAATAGCCATTTTTCCTACAGGTACACGTGTAAGTTGTTTTTCCTGAACAATTCGGGCGAGGACGGGGAATGCAGTAATACACATGGCAGTGCCCAGAAATAATGCAAAGACTATGAAAGATGTATTTTCAGGAATCAGATATATGAAAAGGAAGTACGATAATATCATACCCAAAATAAACGGTACCACCAAACCGGTATAACTTATTAGTACTGCATTCCTGGCTGATTTCCGGATGGAAGCCCAATCAAGCTCCATCCCTATTACAAACATAAACAATATTAAGCCAATCTGACTTAACAAATTAAGATTGCCAAGAGATTCCTGAGGAAAAACAAAATGCATAATTTCCGGTGAGATTTCACCTAAAACCGATGGACCCATTAAAATACCTGCTATTATTTCACCTATTACAACAGGTTGCCCGAATTTCTGAAAAAGAAAACCAACCAGCCTTAAAATAAGGATGATAATAACAATCTGCATTAACAGGGTACCCAGAGACTTATGAAGATTGGCAAAAATCTCTTTTGAAAACATACTAGCCTCATTTCCGGGTATATTGATAAATAAATGCTTTGCACTATATAAGTGATTACCAATAAAAGTTATGAGCCAGAAAATGATAGCAGCGGCAGCGGTAAGAAGGAAATAATAAAGTAGATGTCTTTTCATTTTCAGGCCGTTAACTTTTTTCATTTACCCGTTTCAAAGGTAGAAAAAACAAAACAATACATCTAAAACTTATGTTAATAATAATGAGTGTTTTATTAACCAACATTTAATGCTTAACCTCCTGAAAAGCACCAAAAAGTTTTATATAAATATTAACAATAATAGTCCCGGCTAACATAAAACCGCCAAGCAGGAACCACATATATTCCGGATGGGATTTCTCAAAAATCCCGTAAAGCGGTGTAAAAATAAAACCACTTAATGAACTGCCAATTCCTATAGCTAAAAAATTTGTGCCCATATATAAACCGGCCTTTTCTTTTGGAGCAAGCCATGTAATATATTCCTGCAGGCGTGGTGATGATGCCATCTCGCCAACTGCAAAAAGAAATACACCGGGTAAAAACCATGCAGGATCGGATATTCTTGCGAAACCCATTGCTGTATATCCGGCAGCAATTAAAAATATGCCCGATGTAAACACAGGTATTGCCTTAAAACGTTTTACAACAGATGATACAATAATCTGAAATAGAATTATATAATATGCACTATTGGCAATGCTTTCTCCGAGTACATAATACCTTCCGTTTACCTCTTTTGAAATAAGATTGGTAATTGTAGTCCCTATCACGCCTGAAATTGTATCATATAATATTGCCGTATCGAGTTGCTTTTCAACATAAACAGCTCCAATTGTAAAGAATGACCAGAAAGGTGCCCAGAAAAATATTCCCAAAATAATAAGAAACGCTAAAAATTTAAAGTCATATATTACCTTTGACAAATCTATAAATTTTTGTCTCAGTGTTATCCCTTCAATTTCTCTTGAAGGTTCTTTATAAAAAAGCAGAGTAATCAGTAACATGATTAATATTGAAGCAGCTGCAGCAATAAAAGCATAATGCCATGAGATAGCCCTGAGTTTTGCAGCAATCAATGGTCCTAAGGTAGCGCCTATATTTACCATGTTATAGAAAATACCAAATCCCAATGTTTTATTTGTTGAATCAGTAACAGCCCTGATGGTTCCGGATATCAAAGGCTTAAAAATTCCTGCAGCAAGTCCAATGCTTATCATTGATAGCGCTATTCCCGAATAAGAACGGGTAAACAGTAAAAGTAAAACTGAAGGTAAATAGGCCAGATAGGAGGTAATCAAAAGCTTTTTAAAACCAAACCTGTCAGCAAATGTCCCTGAAACCACAGGGATCATATAAGATAAAAACAGGAATATACCCTGAACCGGACCAAGCTGGTCTTTCGTAAAGCCAAGTTCTTCCATATAGATGGCAAAGCCAATGAAGATCCCATAATAAGTAAAACGCTCAAATATCTCAATCGTATTAGCTGTCCAGAATAATTTTGAAAAAGGAGTACGTTTGCCTGACATAAAAATAATTTTTTTCAAAGTAAAGTATTTGGCAATTAACTGGAAAAAATCTTGCACATTATTTTTATGTCATTATCATATTATAGTTCAATATTTTATAAAAATGTTTCATTTTTTGTAAAAATTTTTATTTTTTTTTCTATTTTTATCATATAGTTAGTTTGTCTATAGTTTTTTATACCTCCTCAAGTCACCTATCCAGCCCTGAAACAAGGAAGTTATTTTTTTTGATGCTATATAGTGCAATAATGTAATAATTAAAATTTGGAGGTTATGGAAACAAAAGTTGATTTTTCTATTTATTTCAAAATGGCAGATACGGAAAAGGAAATCAGAACCTGCCAGAATATCCGGTACAAAGTATATTGTGAAGAAAAAAAATGGCTGAAGGCCAGTGATTACCCCGATGAACTTGAGTCAGACCCCTTCGATGAGAAATCACCCACCTTCATTGCCCTAGATGATGATTTTAATATTCTGGGGCTCATGCGTTTTATTAAAGGGAGTGATTATGGTACATTACCATTCCTGCACCATCCATCACTGCATAATCAGAAAATTGATGTAAGCACTATGGGTGAATTATCCAGATATATTGTGATAGCACCTAAAAACAGGGGACTTGTTTCACATGGGATTTTCAGAATCTGCCATCATTACGGCAAACAAAACGGTATCACTGATTATGTCATTCTCATCGAACCGTCATTGCTGAGGTTTATTGAACGTTTTTACTGGTTTTACCAGCCCATGTGTCCCCCGGCAATGTTTTACGGAGCCTTTACCTATCCTGCATTATGCAATTCAAAACAGATTGAACAAACATGGCGCATAAAATATCCCGAGAATTACAGATTTTACATGTCTGATCCCTATCTGATTTCAAGTGCTGACCTGGTTAAGGTATAGACCGGAAACTACAATATATTGCTGAATTTCTTTTCATAATTAAGTTCCATTCCATAAGGGTATTCAAGATATGGTAAGATCTTGATTTTTAATTGTGTGCAGGTGTATTTGGCCAGAGCATCCTGAATAGCGTTATTTATTAACCGGTCAGGGCTTACAGAGGGTTTTAGCTGGATATTTATAACCGGCCTGTCATTTTCAGCATGTAATACAAAATGTCCTGTTATCCTGGAGGCAATCTCAAAGTTTTCAAATAGTCCAAGTTTAAGGTCCTCAGGATGTATTATTTCATCTTTTATTCTCAGATAATTACCTAGCCGGCCGGTAATAGTTGTTAACGGAAGTTTAAGAAATGGTCTTAAATGACTAATATGAAAAGTGTTTAACAGTTCTTCAACTTTTGAATATGATATTTGTTTTCCGCAATCACCTGATGCATATCGTATTAATGGTATTGAGGCCGATTTTGATAGTGTTGTAAAAATCAATGCACCCTGTTGACTTTCTTCAATAAAAAAACGCATCGGATAATAATGAAAAAGAAAACCTGATGCTTTACTTTCTGCACCAAACAGTTTCGTGTGCAAATCATTATTTGCCTGAGCATACCTTCTGATTTTAATGGTTTCAGGCGATTCATGAAAAACATTTAGCCCGAGCTCTGTAAGGCCCATTGTGGCAATTATCAGTCTTTCGGTATCCCTATCAGGATCAATTTCCATCAGTGAGCTAAGATAGCTCCGGAGGGATTCGGGGAACCAGTCCTGCCCCAGAACAAGGCTTACGTTCAGATTCTTCCAGCCTATGCCTGCCTGAGTTCCTTCTTCTACTGCTTTTTTCAGAAAATATGGGTCGCCAATGATGATTGTCTGTTCGTAACATGGTGAAACCTTAGCCAGTAAAGCCAGAACCATATCACTTCTTACACTTGTTTCAGCCAGAGGAAGAGAAGTGTTAATATGTACACCCATGGGTGTGCAGTTGATTAAAAAAGTTTTTCGCCGGCTGGTTTTGAAAAACAAATCGAGCGCTGTGTCAACAAAAAAGCCTGAACGTTTCTCATTATTCCTAAATTCAACACCATAAGCAAATTTCCCTGAGAAACCCGAACTGGTCATTATATAACGGATTTTTTTAAAGTTTTTTTCTCCGGTAAGCTCCATAAAAGGAAAAGCAGCAAAAAAGTTATTTTTATCGATTACCGGTACTTTTTGTTTGAAATCATCCAGCGTCCTGACCGATCCGGCTAAAATCCCTTTTTCCTCAAGTATCTTACGGTAGGCTTTACAATTGCTGACGGCCCATTTAAAAGAAGAAATGACTTTTCTTGAAAGACCCTTAAATAAAGAATCAGGTTCTGAAAGGGTAAGGTATTTTATGATCCGTTTTCTTTTCAGGTTATTAAACATAAGGCATCATATTCATGCTTTCATCAGATTTTCAAAATTAGTATGGAAAATTCGTTCCTTTAGTTCAGAAGAAATATTCAGATGATGGATACAATCAACAAAATCTTTAATTCGGTGCAGTTTTCCTTCATAAGGCATTGGAAAATCAGTGCCGAAAATAAACTTATTTTCCCCTACCCGCCTGATCAGATTTTCATTGAGGAGTTCTTTAATTTCGTAAGGATAGGCTGCTGTGTCGATATAAACATTGGGATGCTTTTCGGCAACCATAAATGATTCATTATGCCACAAAGTGCCC